>DATEJJ010000649.1:0-7585 GCA_035278125.1 Rugosimonospora sp. | reverse complement strand
ACCCTCCGGCAGGCCGCGTCGGCCATCGACCGCGCCGCCGGCGACCACCTCACCGTGGCCGCGGCCTCGGGCCTGCGCGCGGTCGCGCTGTGGTCCACCGGGGACCTGGACGCCGCGCACGGCGCCTATCTGACCTGTGTGGACGGTCTGCGGCGGGCCGGGCACATCTCCGACATCCTCGGCTGCTCCATCGCCCTGGCGGACATCCGCATCACGCAGGGCCGGCTGGGCGAGGCGGCCGGCACCTACGAGCGGGCGCTGCGGCTGGCCGCCGGCGACGCCGGGACGGTGACCCGGGGCACCGCGGACATGTACGTGGGGTTGAGTCAGCTCGCCTGCGAACGCGGGGATCTGGACGCCGCCGCCGGACACCTGCGGCGCGCCCGGGAACTCGGGGAGCACACCGGGCTGCCGCAGAACCCGTACCGCTGGCGGGTCGCGGCGGCCCGGCTGCGCCAGGCCCAGGGGGATCTGGACGGCGCGCTCGACCTGCTGGACGAGGCGCAGCGCGTGTACGTGGGCGACTTCTCCCCGGAGGTGCGACCGATCCCGGCGCTGCGGGCCCGGGTGCTGGCGGCCCAGGGCCGGGTGGCGCCGGCACTGCGGTGGGTACGCGAGCGCGGGCTGTCGGTCGACGACGACCTCTCGTACCTGCGCGAGTTCGAGCACATCACGCTCGCCCGGGTGCTGCTGGCGGACCACGCGGGGCACGCCGCGGCCCGGCTCCTGGGGCGCCTGGAGCCGGCCGCCGGGCGCGGGGGCAGGACCGGAAACCTCATCGAGATCCTGGTCCTCCAGGCCCTCGTCCACCAGGCCGGCGGGGACGCCGCCGCGGCGCTGGTACCGCTGGAGCGCGCCCTGGCGCTGGCCGAGCCGGAAGGCTACGTGCGGGTGTTCACGGACGCGGGGGCACCCATGGCCGCGCTGCTGCGGGCGACGGCCAGGCAGCCCTACGTGCGGCGGTTGCTGGACGGCGCCGGCGGCCCGGCCACCGGTACCCGCTCAGGACTGGTCGATCCGCTCAGCGAGCGCGAGCTGGACGTGCTGCGGCTGCTGGCCACGGACCTGGACGGCCCGGACATCGCCCGCCGCCTCAGCGTGTCCCTGAACACCCTGCGCACCCACACCCGCAACATCTACGCCAAGCTCGGGGTCAACAGCCGCCGCGCCGCCGTACGCCAGGCCAGCCAGCTCGACCTCCTGTAGCGCTCTGTGTTCCCGGTTCGCTCCGCGGGCCGCCCTGGTGCCCTGCCTTCCTCCGGCGGTGGTGTCGTGGGTGGTCGCGGTCCGCGACGCCTGCGTCCAGGCAGAGCGGCGGCCCGCTGCGCTCACCACCGGAATCACCAGACGTGGTGATGCCCGCTCACCACATCGGCTCCTACCTTCCGGTCATCCACGAACGGGACCGGAAGGGGAGCGGCCATGCGGTACCAGATCCGGCTCCGTGGGCACCTCGACGCCCGCTGGGCCGCCCGGTTCGACGGGATGACCCTCACCAACCGCGGCGACGGCACCACCGTCATCGAGGGCCCGGTCGTGGACCAGGCCGCGCTGTACGGGCTGCTCCGCACGCTGCACGACATCGGCCTACCGCTGCTGTCCGTCAACCAGGAGGACTGACATGACCGCCACCCGGAAGACCGCGCTTGCCGCGGGTACGTTCTACATGATCACGTTCGGCGCGTCGATCCCGGCGCTGATCCTGCTCGGCCCCATCCTGAACAACCCCGACTACATCCACAGTGCCGGTGCGGACACCCGGGTGCTCTGGGGCGCGCTGCTCGACGTCGTCAACGCCTTCGCCGGTATCGGCACCGCGGTCACGCTCTTCCCCGTGGTCAAGCGGCAGAACGAGGCGACCGCGCTGGGCTTCGTCACTTCCCGGGTCATCGAGGCGGCCGTCATCCTGACCGGCGTGGTGAGCCTGCTCGCGGTGGTGACCCTGCGGCAGCACCTGGCCGGTACCGGCGGAGCCGACGCGGCCGCGCTGGTCACCACGGGCAAGGCGCTGGTGGCGGTACGCGACTGGACATTCCTCTTTGGACCCGGCCTCATGCCCGGCGTGAACGCGCTGCTGCTCGGCTCGCTGCTGTACCGGTCCGGACTGGTGCCGCGCATCATCCCCGCGACCGGCCTGCTCGGCGCACCCCTGCTGTTCACCGCCACCCTCACCACCCTGTTCGGCTACACCACGCAGGTGTCGGGACCGGCGGCACTGCTCTCCCTCCCGGTGGCCGCCTGGGAGTTCGCGGTCGGTGTCTACATGATCGTCAAAGGCTTCAAGCCGGTACCCACCAGCACCGCGTAGCGAAGCTCGGCGATCCCTGTGTGTCTGCTGTGGACGGTCACATGGTGGGACGGCGGGGTACGCGCGGGCGTCTATCGGTGACGCTCCGGAGTGTGTGATACGTAACACGATCGTCGTGGGTCCGGGACGGCAGGATCAATGTCTGCACCGTTAAACTCACGCCCTCAGGACGGAGCGAGGCCACCCGTGACGGCTACAGAAATGTCGATGTACGAACGCGTTGGCGGCGGACCGGCGCTTCAGGAGGCGGTCGACCGGTTCTACCGGCGGCTGCTGGACGACCCGGAACTCGCTGGCTATTTTCCGGGCGACCTGACCGCGCTCAAGCAGCACCAGGCGGCACTGCTCGCACAGGTGCTCGGCGGCCCGTCCCGCTATGCGGGACGAGATCTGGCCGAGGCCCACGCCACGCTGGGCATCACCGCCACGCACTTCCAGAAGGTGGTGTTCTATCTCGTGGGTACGCTCTGGGAGCTGGGCGCGCCGATGGACATCACCATGGCGGTCGGGCTGACCGTATCGTCGCTGCAGGACCAGATCGTGACCGCCTCCGCACCGGGCGTGGGGGCCGCCTAGATGGATACAGGCCGGCTGCGTGCGAGCTGGTCACGCGTTGCCGTGTACGGAACGCAGGTGCCGGCCTTCTTCTATGCGCGACTGTTCGTCGCCTACCCCCAGCTACGGGACATGTTCCCGGCGTCGATGGCGGTCCAGCAGGACCGGTTGGTCGGCGCGCTCGCCGCGGTGGTGTCCGGTGTGGACGATCTCGCGTCGGTGGTACCGGTCGTGGAGGCGCTCGGCCGGGACCACCGGAAGTTCACCGTACGCCCCGAGCACTACCCGATGGTCGGCGAGTCACTGCTCGCCACCCTGGCCCACTTCCTGGGTGGCGAGTGGACCGCCGACCTGGCTGCGGACTGGACCGAGGCGTACCAGATAATCTCGAAGGTGATGATCGACGCCGCGGCCGCCGCCGAAGCGACCTCCCCGCCCTGGTGGGACGCGGAGGTCGTCGCGCATGAGCGGCGCGGCTTCGACGTGGCCGTGCTGCGGCTGCGGCCGCAGCTGGCCTACCGCTACCGCGCCGGTCAGTCGATCTTCGTGGAGACGGCCCTGCGGCCGCGGATCTGGCGGCCGTACTCGGCGGCCAACGCGCCGCGCTCCGACGGCACCATCGACCTGCACGTGAAGGCCGTGCCCGGCGGGCAGCTCAGCAACGCCCTGGTCAACGGAGTCGTGCCGGGCGATGTGGTGCACCTCGGCTCGCCGGTCGGCAACCGCCTCACGCTCGCCGGCGACCAGGGGCGGTCCGTGCTCATGCTCGCCGGCGGCACCGGGCTGGCGCCGCTCAAGGCGGTCGTCGAGGAGCTGGCCGCCACCGATCCGCCCCGACGGGTCGTCCTGTTCTTCGGCGCCCGCACCGCGCCCGACCTCTACGACCTGGCGGCCCTGGAGCGGATGGGCCAGGCGCTGCCGTGGTTGACGGTGGTGCCGGTGCTCTCGCACGACACGTACAGCCAGGTCGAACGGGGCACCGTCACCGAGGTGGCCATGCGCATGGGGAACTGGACCGGATACGAGGTCTACGTCTGCGGCTCCGACGGGATGATCGGCGACGCCGAGACCCGGCTGGTCGCGGCCGGCATTCCGTTGAGCTCCGTGCACTTCGAGGACTTCGACGCTGACCCCTACAGAACGGCTCCGGCAGCGGTGAACACCGCCGGGGCGGCCGCCACCGGCGAAGGGACCTTCGGATGAGCACGCCCTCGAAGCAGCGTTCGTGGCAGCCGATGTCCCCGGACGAGATCCGCCACGCCCCGCTGCGGGAGAGCGGGCTCGGCCGGCGCGGGTACCGGCCGGAGGACGTGGACCGGCTGCGCCACCAGCTCGCCCAGGAGGTCGAGCAGTGGAGCCAGGCGTACAGCGACGCGCAGAGCGAGGTACGGCGGCTGCGCGACTACTACCGCAACCAGGGCGTCGAGGTGGACCGGTCGCAGGCCCGGCCGGTCGCCACCGGCATCTCCACCGAGGCGGTACAGATCGTCGCCCGGGCCCAGGCGTACGCCGACCGGGTCGTCGCCGACGCGCAGGCGCAGGCGCGGCACGTGCAGTCCGACGCGCGGGCGCAGGCGGAGGCGATCGTCGCGCAGGCGCGGCGGGAGGCGGACCAGGCCGGCCAGGCGTACCGGATGCGGGCGGGCCAGGCGTACAGCCCGGACCGCGAGGAGACCGAGCGGCTGGCCGCCTGGGCGCGCAGCATCCTCGCCAGCATGCAACTGGCGCAGCACCAGCTCGCGGTGACCGCGGAGGCGTTCTCCATGGAGATCGCGAAGCTCGGTTCGGTCGGGGGTGGACCCGCGCCGGTCGCGGGTGACGCGGCCGGACTGGCGAGCGGGCCGGGCAGGTGGCCGGGGATGGCGGTACGCACCGAGCGGCCGCCCACTGTGGACAGTGTCGCGGGCGTCCGGCTGGACGGGCCGCTGGCGGCCGGCCCCGAGCGCTAGGCCCCACCTGGGCGGACCCGACCCGCGGGCGGCTTCTAAGCTGTCCTGAGGAGGTCACATGCCCGGTACCGACGTCACCAGCCTTATCGACTTCGACCGCCTGCTCAGCGACGAGGAACGCCTGATCCGGGAGACTGTCCGCGCGTTCGTCGCCAAGGAGGTCAGGCCGCACATCGCCGACTGGTTCGAGCGCGGCGTCTCGCCGGTCTTCCTGGCCCGCGCGCTGGGGGAGCTGGGCCTGCTCGGCATGCACCTGACCGGGTACGGCTGCCCCGGTGCCAGCGCCGTCAGCTACGGGCTGGCCTGCCTGGAGCTGGAGGCCGGCGACAGCGGCCTGCGCAGCTTCGTGTCCGTACAGGGCTCGCTGTCCATGTACTCGATCTGGAAGTACGGGTCGGACGAGCAGAAGCAGGAGTGGCTGCCCCGGCTGGCGGCCGGCGACGCGATCGGCTGCTTCGGCCTGACCGAACCCGACTTCGGCTCCAACCCCGCCGGCATGCGTACCCGCGCGGTCCGCGACGGCGACGACTGGGTCCTCACCGGCAACAAGATGTGGATCACCAACGGCAGCGTCGCCGACGTCGCCACCGTCTGGGCCCGCACCGACGACGGCATCCGGGGCTTCCTGGTACCCAAGGGCACCAAGGGCTTCACCGCGGGCGACATCCACCACAAGCTGTCCCTGCGCGCCTCCACCACCTCGGAGCTGACCCTCGACGGGGTACGCCTGCCCGCCTCCGCGATGCTGCCCGGGGCGCGCGGCCTGTCCGGCCCGCTCGGCTGCCTCAACGAGGCCCGCTTCGGCATCGTCTTCGGCGCGCTCGGTGCCGCCCGGGACTGCCTGGAGACCGCGATCGACTACGCCACCACCCGGATCCAGTTCGACCGCCCGATCGCCGGCTTCCAGCTCACCCAGGGCAAGCTCGCCGACGCCGCGCTCGAACTCCACAAGGGACTGCTGCTCGCGCTGCACCTCGGGCGCCTCAAGGACGCCGGCGCGATCCGTCCGGAACAGATCAGCCTCGGCAAGCTCAACAGCGTGCGCGAGGCGCTGGACATCGCCCGCACCTGCCGGACGATCCTCGGCGGCTCGGGCATCACGCTCGAATACCCGATCCTCCGCCACGCCAACAACCTGGAGTCCGTCCTCACCTACGAGGGCACCAGCGAGGTCCACCAGCTCGCCATCGGGCAGGCACTCACCGGCATCTCCGCGTACCGCTAGGCCGGATCACAGCTGCCCACCCCGGCCGGGTGTCCACTGTGGACATCGCCGGGGTCGTCGGACATCGGCGGCACCGGCACCTCTACGCGGTGTTCAGGAGGTGGATGATGCCGGTGGGCGTGGTCGGGTGGCCGAGCGCCTGGCCCTGCCCGATGTCGCAGCCGAGGTCCGCCAGGCGCTGGGCCTGGTCGGGGCTGTCGACGCCGGTGGCGATGACGGTCAGGTCGAGGTGGTGGGCCAGGCGGATCACCGTGGCCAGCATGGTGTGGGCGTGCGGGGTACCGGCCAGGAAGCCGGTGTCGATCTTGAGTGCGGTGGCCGGCGCGGTACGCAGGCCGGCGAGGTTGGAGTAGCCGGTACCGAAGTCCTCGATGGCCACGCCGGCGCCGAGGCGGCGGACGTCGTGCAGGGTGTTCAGGGCGGTACCGCTGTGCAGCGCGTCCTCCGCCACCTCCAGCACGAGCAGGTGCGGCGGCAGGCCGGTGTGGTCGAGGATGGTGGCCACGGTGGCCGGGAGGCCCGCGTGGTGCAGCTGTGTCGTGGACAGGTTCACCGAGACGTGTACCCCGGTCGAGCCCGTGCGGTACCAGTGGTGCGCCTGGGTGCAGGCCAGGTGGAGCAGGTGGGCGCCGAGCGGGTTGATCAGGCCGGTGCGGTTGGCCAGCGGGACGAACCGGGCCGGCGGTACCGCCCCGTGGGTCGGGTGGAGCCACCGGGCGAGGGCCGCGACACCCGCGACGCGGCCGTACGGCAGCCGGCGCATCGGCTGGTACGCGAGGTGGAACTGGTTGTTACGCAGGGCCGCGGGCATCGCCGCCGACAGCGTGTACTGGGTGCGGTCAAGGGCGTCGCGGTGCTCGGTGTACAGCATCCAGGGTCGGTTGTCGGTCTTGGCCCAGCGCAGCGCCTGGCGCGCGGTGCGCACCAGCTCGTCCGGGCTGGCCTGGGCGCAGGGCTGTTCGACAATGCCGGCCCGGGCCGTGACCGTGATGTCGTGGCCGGCCAGGCGGTAGCGGCTGGGCAGCGCCCGCTGCGCGTGTTCGGCGGCCTTGACCGCGTCCTCGACCGTGGTGGTGTGCTCGACGATCAGCGCGTACTCCCCGCGGCCGAGGTGAGCCAGGTAGTACGGGCCCTGCGCGGCGGCGGCGCGCAGGTGGCGGGCTGCCGTGGCGAGTAGCCGGTCGGCCTGTTCGGGGCCGAGCGCGTCGCTGATGTCGTCGAAGCCGTCGAGGTGCAGGACGCACAGCCCGAGGCGCTGGCCGCTCGCCGGGTCGGTCAGCGCGCCGTGCAGCCAGCGGGTCAGCGAGGCCCGGTTGGGCAGGCCGGTGACCTGGTCGTGCAGCAGGGCGTGCTGGACCTGCGCGGTCAGCCGCCGCTGGTGGTCGCGCCAGGCGACGCGCTCGGCGCGGTTGATGCTCTCGCCGGCGGCGAGGTCCTGCCGGTGCAGGGCCTCGGTGAAGCCGGCGGCCAGCTCGGCGAGCAGCTCGTTGAGGCGCTGCACGGCGTCCGGGTGGGTGATGCCCAGGTCGGTGAGCAGCCGGCGGCCCA
>DATEJJ010000648.1:0-2539 GCA_035278125.1 Rugosimonospora sp. | reverse complement strand
GGGTACGCGATACCGCATAGACGGGCTTACCCGCACCCGGCCGATGTGGTTGGGTGCCTGCATGGCAACGGTGGCGCCGGGGGGCGCCTGGCAACGCGGCGGCGCGGCGCGGCGCGGGTACAGCGTCGTGGTCTTCATCGTGCTGGCCTCGCTGGACAACGTCGCGATCGGCCTCGTGCCGCCGCTGTACAGCCCGATCAGCGCGCAGTTCCACGTGTCGGAGAAGGCGGTCGGGCTGGTCACCGCGGTCAGCTTCCTGGTCACCGCGATCGCCGCGGTGGGCTGGGCGTACACCGGGGACCGGGGCAACCGCAAGCCGCTGCTGATGATCGGTACCACGCTGTGGGCGGCCGGCCTGGCCGCCTCCGGGCTCGCCGGCGGGTACCCGGTGTTCTTCGCCGGCCAGATGCTCGCCTCGCTCGGGCTGGGCGCGGTGGCCTCGGTGGGCTTCTCGGTGGTCAGCGACCTGATCTCGCCGCGCCGGCGGGGCCTGGTGATGAGCCTGTGGGGCCTGTCCCAGGGCGTCGGCACGCTCACCGGCACGCTGCTCGGCGGGCTGCTCGGCGCCGGCGACTGGCGCCGGCCGTTCCTGGTGCTGACCGTCGCCGGGCTGGTGGCCACGGTGGCGTACTTCTTCACCGCGGACATCCGGCGCGGGCAGAGCGAACCGGCGCTGGCCCGGCTGTTCGCCGAGGGCGTGGAGTACGAGTACCGGATCTCCCGCGCCGACCTGCCGCGCATCCTGGGCCGGCGGACCAACCTGTGGCTGGTGCTGCAGGGGCTGACCGCCCAGGTCACCTTCGGCTCGCTGGTCTGGCTGCCCCGGCTGCTGCAGGCCAAGGCGCAGGCGATCGGGTACCCGGAGCAGACCGCCATCGTCGTCGGCAGCGTGTTCGCGACGCTGTTCCAGCTCGGCGGCGTGCTGGCCATCGTGGGTGGCCTGGTCGGCGACCGGCTGCAGCGGCGCACGCCGCGCGGCCGGGCGCTGGTGGCCGCCGCCGGCATCCTGGCCGGCATCCCGTTCTACATCGCGCTGTTCTTCGTGCCGCTGTCGGTGCACATCCCGGCCGGCGCGGGTTCGGCCGGGATCGCGCTGGCCGTGCTGCGCAGCGTGGTCACCGAGCCGAGCGTGGCGGTCAGCTTCCTGTCCGCCCTGCTGGCGCTCGCGTTCACCTCGGCGAACTCGCCGAACTGGTTCGCCCTGCTCGCCGACGTGAACCCGCCGGAGCATCGGGGCACGGTCTACAGCATGGGCAACCTGGCCAACGGGGTGGGCCGCGCGGCCGGCAACGGGCTGGTCGGCTGGACCTTCCAGCGGCTGGTCGGCGCGCTGCCGCCGCCGCTGAACTACGCCACCGGCCTGGCCATCTTCCAGCTGTTCTTCATCCCCACCGGGATCATGTACTACCTGGCCTCGCGCACCGCGCCCGCGGACATCGAGGAGGTGAAGCGGGAACTCCTCGCCCGCGCCGCCGGCCGGGTCACGGTGTGAGGGCCTGCCACCACCCCGCCACCGCCGGCGGGTCGTCCACGTCGACGCGCTCCCCGGGCCGCGGTACGGCGAGCGTGACGCCGCGCGCCTTCGCCTCCCGCCACAGCCGCTCCACCGGATCGGCCCACGGGTGGAAGGCGAGCACGAACGTGCCCCAGTGCACCGGGATGAGCAGCCCGCCGCGTACGTCCAGGTGGGCGGCGACCGCCTCCTCCGGCGTCATGTGGATCTGCGCCCAGCCCGGGTCGTACGCGCCCACCTGCACCAGGGTCGCGTCGAACGGCCCGTACCGCGCGCCGATGCCGGCGTACCCGTCGAAGTAGCCGGAGTCCCCGGTGTAGAACAGCCGGCGGCGGGCACCGGCGATCACCCAGGACGCCCAGAGCGTGTAGTCGCGGGCCAGGGTGCGGCCGGAGAAGTGCTGCGCCGGCGTGGCGGTCAGCGTGACGCCACCGACCCGGGCCTGCTCGTCCCAGTCCAGCTCGATGACCCGGCTCGCCGGTACGCCCCAGCGCTCCAGGTGCGCGCCCACCCCGAGCGGTACCACGAACGGCGCGACCTGGGTGGCCAGCAGCGTGCGTACCGTGGGCAGGTCCAGGTGGTCGTAGTGGTCGTGCGAGATGAGGACCGCGTCCACCGGCGGCACCTCGGCCAGGGCCAGCGGCGGCGGGTGCAGCCGGCGCGGCCCGAGCAGGCGGGACGGCGAGCAGCGCTCGCTCCACACCGGATCCACGAGTACCCGCGCGCCCTCGATCTCGACCAGCGCGGAGGCGTGCCCGTACCAGGTCACGTGCAGCCCGTCCGGAGCGGTGGTCCGGGCCGGCCCCGGGTCGAGCACCGGTACCGGGCCGGACGGCTTGCGCAGCCGCCCGCCGAACAGCAGCTCGGCCAGCCGGCTGCGGTCCGGCGGCTGGACCATCGTGCGGGTGGGTGCGGTGTGGCGGAAGGCGCCGTCGCGGTACTGCCGGGACCGGCGTACCCGCTCCGCCCGCTCCCCGGTCGGGCGGGCACCGACCGCGGCGGGTACGTCCCGCACCGCCCAGTACG
>DATEJJ010000647.1:0-2157 GCA_035278125.1 Rugosimonospora sp. | reverse complement strand
AGCTCGCCGGCGGCATTCATTACCCGCTCGATGAGATCGGCAACGCCTATAAGTATTGCGTCGCGCTCGCGGAGCATGCCCGCCGCGCCGGCGTCGATTTCCGCTTTCACACGCCGGCCACCTCGATCGAGACCCGGTGGTGCGCTCGAATCCGGCGGTGTCGAACGCCCCGATCGGCGCGGCGCCGGACCGGCCGGCGCGCAGCGCGGCGCCGAACGCGCCGGCCCCGGTGCCGATGCTGCTGATCACCCCCAGGCCGGTGACCACGACCCGCCGGTCGCCGGCCATCAGCCACCTCCGGTTACCGGCGCGCCGTCAAGGCGGCCGGCGAGCGTGCTGTGGAAGAGGTTGAGGCGCTGCATGTTGCTGGTGCCCTCGATGAACTCCATGCCCCGGGTGTCGCGCACCATCTTGTCCAGCAACGGGTGCTCGAACCGGGCGCCCGGACCCAGCGCGGCGCAGGCGACCCCGGTGGCCCGTTCGGCCAGCCGCACCGCGCGCAGCTTCGCCGCGGACGCCAGGTGCCCGTCCTCGGGCCGGGCGTCCACAGTGGACGCCGCCCGGTGTACCAGGGCCCGGGTCCCGTCGATGTCCCGGCCCAGGTCGTCCAGGTCACGGTCCAGGCAGCGGGCCGGGCGGCGCAGGTGGACCAGCGTGTACTCGTGGGCCGCGCGCGCGATGCCCAGCGCGATCGCGGCCACCCCCGGCCGCAGCAGGTTGAACGTCCGGGTGAAGGCCCACATCCCGCGCCGGCTCGGCGACAGGTGCCGGCCGAGTACCTGACCGCCGGGCACCTCGACGCCGTCCAGCCGCACCGCGCTGATCGCCGCACCGCGCAGCCCGATGGTGTCGATGACCTCGGCGCTGAACCCCGGCGCGGAGGTGTCCAGCAGGACCGCACCGATGCCGAACACCGAGCCGCCGGTCCGGCCGAACACCACGGCGAGCTGCGCGCGCGCCGCGTTACCCACGTACCGCTTGGCACCGCGTACCAGCACGGCGCCGTCCGGCTGGCGGGCGATCGAGGTCTGGAGGAACGCCGCGTCCGACCCGTGTTCCGGCTCGGTCAGCGCGAAGCAGGTCCACAGTGGACGCGCGAGCACGCGTTCGTAGAACCACGCCCGCTGCCGCTCGTCGCCGGCGACCTGGACCAGCACGCCGGCCAGCAACGGGCCCGGCGAGGCGACCAGCATCCCGACGTCGGCGCAGGCGAGCTCCTCCAGCACGATGACCCGCTCCAGCGCGGTGGCCCCGTCGAAGACGTACCCGCCGATCGGGTCGGGCCGGTGGTACTGCCGCGGGACGCCCATGGTGGCCAGGAACCGTACGGCCGGCAGGGACAGGTACCGGTGGATCACCGACGGGTCGCGGTCGAGCTCCAGCGCGTGCGCGCGCAGGTCACCCGCCCACTCGCGGACCTGGCTCCGCAGGCGGGCCAGCCGCTCGTCGACGAGGCTCACCTCCCCGCCTCCCCCGCGCCGTACGCGTCGGCCAGCAGCGCCGAGACGTTCGCCACCTGGCCGGCGCCGCCGGTGGCGTACCCGCTGGCACCCAGCAGCCGCACCAGCCGCCGGTCGGTCGCGGTGAGCAGGGTGTGCAGCCGGCCCGCCGTACCGGGTCCGCGCAGCGCGTCCGGATCGTCCAGCACCGCCCGCACCTCCAGGTGGCAGGCGACCGCGTCGGCGATCGTCCCCTTGACCATCTGCTGCTGCAGCAGGGTGGCGTTGCCGCCGGTGCGCCGGCCGCCGAGGTACGCCATGCACCGCTCGCGCAGCGCCTCGGACAGCCCCAGGCGCAGCCCGGCCAGCGCGGCCAGCCATACCTCCGGCGCCACCCCGGACGGCTGCCCGGCAACGGCCGGACCGACCCGGCACAGCGCCACCAGCGGGCCCGGCCCGACAACGAGACCGGGCAGCTCGCGCTCGTATGCCCGGTCCCGGTCATACAGGTCACCGTCGAGCCAGACCCGGGGCGCGCTGCCGGCCACCCGCGCGGTGGTCAACGCGTGACCCCCGGGGCCGAAGGGCACCGCGCCGGGCAGCAGCGACCCGCTCACCAGATCGAGGGCCAGGACCGGGTCGCCGGCCCGCGCCGCGGCGTAGCCGGCGGCACCGGCACGCAGGTCCGGCCGGACCGGTGCGGCGGTCATGGCGTACC
>DATEJJ010000646.1:0-4031 GCA_035278125.1 Rugosimonospora sp. | reverse complement strand
CCGCGCGCCGCCGGCTCGGCCTGCCGGTGGCCGGGCACGTGGTCGCGTTCGTCGGCCGGATCCAGCCGCTGAAGGCGCCGGACGTGCTGCTGCGCGCCGCCGCCGAATTGCGCCGCCGCGATCCGGAGACGGCCGACCGGCTCACCGTGGCGATCGTGGGCGGCAACAGCGGCAGCGGCCTGGACCTCGCCGCGCTCGCGAGCGAACTGGGGCTGGAGCGGGTGGTGCGGTTCCTGCCGCCGCAGGGGCGGGACGCCCTGGCCGACCTGTACCGGGCCGCGGACCTGGTCGCGGTGCCCAGCTACAACGAATCCTTCGGCCTGGTCGCGCTGGAGGCGCAGGCGTGCGGCACCCCGGTGGTGGCCGCTGCCGTGGGCGGTCTGGTGCTGGGGGTACGCGACGGCACCTCCGGCGTGCTGGTGGACGGCCACGATCCGGCCGACTGGGCGCGGGTACTGGGCCGGCTGCTGCGCCAGCCCGGGCTGCGCGAGCGGCTGTCCACGGGTGCGGTCGCGCACGCCAGCGAGTTCTCCTGGAACCGTACGGCCGCCGGGCTGCTCGCGGTGTACCGGGAGGCGCTCACCGAGCACCAGCTCCGGCTCGCCACCGCGGTCGGGGCGCGCGCGTGAGCACCGGGGCGGTACGCGCGCTGATCGAGTCCACACTGGACGATCGCGGGGTGGACTGGGAGAAGACCGGGGACAGCGGGTACGCGGTGACCCTTCCCGGTACGCACAAGCTCAAGACGGTGTGCAACCTGGTCGTGGGCGAGCACGCGCTGCGGGTCGAGGCGTTCGTGATGCGCCAGCCCGACGAGCGGCGCGAGGAGCTGTGGGCGTACCTGTTGCAGCGCAACGCCCGCATGTACGGTGTCGCGTTCGCCATCGACCGGGTCGGCGACGTGTACCTCACCGGCCGGTTCCCGCTGCATGCGGTGACCGCCGACGAACTGGACCGGGTGCTCGGCTCGGTGCTCACGTACGCCGATGAAAGCTTCGACACGATGCTGGAAATCGGCTTCGGCTCGGCGATCCGGCGCGAGTGGGCCTGGCGGGTCAAGCGCGGCGAGCCGCTGGACAACCTGCGCGCGTTCGAGCACTTCGTCAACCGTACATAAACCTTATCGGCCTGCCTTACTCTGTGCGAGTGCGCGATCTCCCCCGCTTCGCCGCCCGCCCCGTCGGCGCCGTGACCGCCGTCCTCGTCCTGGTCCTCGCCGTGACCGCCAACCAGTACGGGTACCACCGCGACGAGCTGTACTTCCGCGTGGTGGGCAGCCACCTCGCCTGGGGCTACGTGGACCAGCCGCCGGTCACGCCGCTGCTCGCCCGGCTCGGCATCGCGCTGTTCGGCGACAACCTGGTCGCGGTGCGGATCCCGACCATCATCTGCGCCGGCGCGATCGTGGTGGTCGGCGCGCTGCTCGCCCGGGAACTGGGCGGCGGTACCGCCGCGCAGACGCTCACCGCCGTCGCCCTCGCGGCCACGCCCGGGGTCCTGGTCGCCGGGCATGTGTTGGCCACGGCCACGCCGGACATCGTGGCGTGGACACTGGTCATCCTGTTCGCCTGCCGCGCCCTGCTGCGCGGTGAACCCCGCTGGTGGCTGGCCGCCGGCCTGACCGTCGGGATCGGGCTGTACAACAAGCAGCTCGTGGTGCTGCTCCTGGTCGGGCTCGCCGCCGGGCTGCTCATCAGCGGGCCCCGGCGCGAGCTGCGCAGCCCCTGGCTGTGGGCGGGCGTGGGGATCGCCGCCGTGGTCGGCGCGCCCAACCTGGTGTACCAGGCGACGCACCACTGGCCCGAGCTGACCATGTCGCGGGTCATCGCGGCGGACAAGGGCCCGGACGACCGGACCAACTTCCTGCCGCTGCAACTGCTGCTGATCGGCTTCCCGATGGCGGTGGTCTGGATCGTCGGGCTGGTACGCCTGCTGCGCGATGCGGCCTGGCGGCCGGTGCGCGCCTTCGCCTGGGCGTACCTCGTCGCCTGCGTGGTCACGCTGGTCACCGGCGGGCAGCCGTACTACCCGTTCGGGCTGCTGGTCTTCCTGTTCACGGCCGGGTGCGTGGTGGTCGCGCGCTGGGCCGCCGGCAGGCGGCTGCGCTGGGCCTGGCCGGTCGCCGGCGTGGTGGTCACCGGAGCCGTCGCGCTGGTGGTCGCGCTGCCGCTGGTACCGCTGTCGTCGCTGGGCTCCACGGCGGTACCGGCGCTCAACCCGGTGGTCAAGGACGCGGTCGGCTGGCCCGTGTACGTGCGCCAGGTCGCGGACGTGGTGACCGCGCTACCCCCGGCCGACCGGGCCCAGGCGGTGCTGCTCACCCTCAACTACGGCGAGGCGGGCGCGCTGGCGCGGTACGGGCCGCAGTACGGGCTGCCCGCTGTCTACAGTGGACACAACCAGCTGTACTACTACGGGCCGCCGCCCGACACCGACGACGTCGCGGTGGTGGTGGGCATCGATCAGTCCATTTTGGACAGAGCTTTCACCAGCTGTACCAAGGCCGGCGAGTTGAACAACGAACTGGGCGTGGACAACGAGGAGCAGGGCCGGTCGATCCTGGTGTGCCACGGGCCGAAGCAGCCGTGGCACCTGCTGTGGCCCGAGTTCCAGCACTATGGCTAGAAACCGACTGTGAGTCAGCCGACACGGCATTCGGGTTGCCCGGCCTGCGCGTCGTTCCGTACGGTGATCGAAGACGTTCCGTCAAGCGTGGTCGATGGGGGATACGCACGAGGGGGGCCTGCGCGACCCGGAGCGTCGACACACGGTGGCGGGATGCGTTGGGGGACGCGTGGGGTGCCACCGGAGACCGGTGGGACGGCCCTGGTCACCTGTCCGGGGACGCTGCTCCGGCCTCACTGGCGGCGTGCGAGGCTTGACGCGGGCGTTGGGGGTCCGCGTCGCCCGCCGCCGCCAGGGTGCCGGCCGGCCACCTGATCATCCACTGTGGAGCACTAGCGACCCGGCGCTCCCGTGGCCCGCTCGCGGCCAGGTGCCCGGCGGCGCCGAGCAGCGCCAGACCCGCGCAGGCCAGCCAGTGGAACCGGCCCAGGTACTGGAAGCTCACCCCGCCCAGCGCCGGGGCCAGCACGCTGGCCAGCGAAAACGTCATGAAGAAGACGGCCTGGTAGCGGGCGCGCAGCCCGGCCGGCGCCAGCTCCGCCATGATCGTGGCGTTGGGCGGTGCGGCGAGCATCTGGCCGGCGGTCCACACCGTGGCGGCGGCGAGGTACGCGGGCAGCGAACCCGCCAGCGTCACGCTGCCGTACCCGGCGGCCAGGAACGCCAGCGCCAGCGCCAGTACCGAGCCCTTGCGGCGCCCGGCGATCAGCCCGGGTACGAACAGCTGGCCGAGCACGATCAGCAGCCCCGACAGCGAGGCGACCAGCCCGTACGCCGAGGGGCGCAGCCCGTGCGCGCGCATCGCCAGCGGCAGGATGGTGGAGCTTTGCGTAGTGATCATCGCCTGTACCAGCGCCAGGCCCGCGAACACCAGGAAGATCTTGTCGCGCAGGGCGGTACCGAAGCCGCCCCGCTCGGCCGGTCCGGCGTCCGGGCGGGCCCGGTGCGGCGCGGTCTCCGGTACCCGCAGCAGGATCAGCACCGCGGTGACCAGCGTGGTGGTCGCGTCGCCGGCGAACAGCAGCGGGAAGCTCACCTCGGCGAGCAGGCCGGCCAGCAGCGAGGCGCTGGTGAGACCGAGGTTGAACGCCCAGAACTGCAGGTTGAACGCGCGCTGCCGGTCCACCTCGGGTACCACGTCCACGATCGCCGCGACGAACGCCGGCCCGGGCGCCCCCTGGCTCAGCCCGACCAGCGCGACCAGTACCGCGATCACCGGTACCTGGTGCACCAGGCCGAGCGCGTACAGCAGCGCGGCGCCGCCCGCGTGCGCGGCGAGTAGGGTACGCCGCCGCCCCCACCGGTCGGCGAGCAGCCCGCCGAGCAGGGTACCGGCCGCGCTGCCCAGCCCGTACCCGCCGACGATCAGGCCGGCCAGCGCGCTGGGCAGGTGGCGCGGGCCGGTG
>DATEJJ010000645.1:0-7002 GCA_035278125.1 Rugosimonospora sp. | reverse complement strand
GCGATCTCCGGCGGCGCCCCGCTCGGGCCGCGGCTGGCCCACTTCTTCCGCGGCATCGGGGTGACCATCTTCGAGGGATACGGGCTGACCGAGACGTCCCCGGCGGTCGCGGTGAACCTGGCCAGCGCGGTCCGGGTGGGTACCGTGGGCCGGCCGCTGCCCGGCGTGACGCTCCGCATCGCGGACGACGGCGAGATCCTGATCAAGGGCGACATCGTGTTCCGGGGGTACTGGAACAACGCGGAGGCCACGGCGGAAGCGATCGACCCGGAGGGCTGGTTCCACTCCGGCGACCTGGGCGAGCTGGACGACGACGGGTACCTGCGGATCACCGGCCGGAAGAAGGAGATCATCGTCACCGCCGGCGGCAAGAACGTGGCGCCCGCGGTGCTGGAGGACCGGCTGCGCGCGCACCCGCTGATCAGCCAGTGCATGGTGGTGGGCGACCGCCAGCCGTTCGTGGCCGCCCTGGTCACCATCGACGAGGAGGCGTGGCCCGCGTGGCTGGCGGCCAACGCCAAGCCGGCCGGTACCCCCGTCGCCGACCTGCGTACCGACGAGGCGCTGCGCGCGGAGATCCAGAAGGCGGTGGACCAGGCGAACGAGGCGGTGTCCCGGGCGGAGGCGATCCGCGTGTTCCGGATCCTGCCGCGCGACTGGAGCGAGGAAACCGGGGAGATCACCCCGTCGTTGAAGGTGAAACGGAACGTGGTCCTGAAGGAGTACGCCGACGAGATCGCAGCTATCTACGCGCACTGATGGCGAAGAGCAGGAGTACGACCCGGCGCAGCTGCGCGGGGCCTGGCTCGGGCCGCACCCGATGACGGTGGCGGCCCGCCTGGCGCTGCTCGCCGTCGTCGGCGTGCTCACCATGGTCGCCACCCGCGACGTCCGGGAGCTCGGCTGGATCGGGCTGCTCGCGGTGGCGACGGTACCCGGGGTCGTGGCGCCCCAGCACCGGGTGATCGGACCCGTCGTGCGGCTGGCCGAGGTGGTCGTCACGTGCCTGGCCACCCTGTCCGTGGTGGCGCACGCGACGCACGGGCCGCGCGCGCTACAGGGCGGGCTCGCGGTGACCGCGATCCTGCCGTACCTGCTGGTGCCGCTGGTCGCCGCGTCGCTGTACCGGCGCCGGGGCGAGCCCACCTGGCTGCTCGTGCTCGCCGTGGCCCTGCTGGGCGTGCTGGGCGTGACCGACCACCGGCTGTCCGACCCGTCGTTCCTGCTGCTCACCGCGCAGTGGCTGCTGATCGGCGGGCTGGGTACCACGGTCGTGGCGGCGCTGCAGCGCAACCTGCACGCCCCCAAGCCCACCCCGCAGCCGTACGCCGAGGCGACCCGGCTGCTGACCCAGCTGCGCAGCGTCGCCCGCCAGCTGCCCGGCGCCACCCTGGACCCGGGCGGCCTGGCCGAGCACCTGCTGGACGAGGTACGCCAGGTGGCCCGGGTGGACCGGGCGGCGGTACTGTCCGCCGGCGGCGGCTCCCGGCTGGTCGTGATCGCGCAGTCCGGGCTGGACCGGATCGACTGGGAGACCGGGCTGGACTCGGATTCGGCGATCGCGGACGCGTGGGCCAGCCAGCAGCCGCAGCTGACCACCCGCTCGCAGGCCCGCTCGCACCCGGGCGGGGAGGTCTCCGCGCTGGTGATGCCGCTGCTGGCCGGCGTGCGTACGGTCGGTGTGCTGGCGATCGAGGCAGACACCCCGGGCGCGTACCCGCCGGCGGTGGTGAGCGGCGTGACCGCGCTGGCCGCACCCGCCTCGCTCCGGCTGGAGGCGGCCCTGCTGTTCGACGAGGTACGGTCGCTGGCCACCAACGAGGAGCGGCAGCGCCTGGCCCGGGAGATCCACGACGGGGTGGCGCAGGAGCTGGTCATGGTCGGGTACGGCATCGACAACACCATGGCCGTACTGCCGGACGAGGCGACCGACGCGTTCAACGAGCTGCGCACGCTGCGCGGCGAGGTGACCCGCGTGATCACCGAGCTGCGGCTGTCCCTGTTCGAGCTGCGCAGCGAGGTGGACCGGCACGGCGGGCTGACCGCCGCCATCGCCGAGTACGCCCGCGCCGTCGGCGCCTCGGCCGGGCTGCGGGTACACCTCTCGCTCGACGAGTCGACCGCGCGGCTGCCCGCCGCGACCGAAGCGGAGCTGCTCCGGATCGCCCAGGAGGCGATCACCAACGCGCGCAAACACGCGGGTGCGCATAACCTTTGGGTCAATTGTGCCGTTGACCCGCCTTTTGCCCAGGTTGAGGTGTCAGATGATGGTCAGGGCATCTCTGACCAGCGGCCAGAAGGCCGGTACGGTCTTGCGATCATGGCGGAGAGAGCGGAACGTATCCGAGGCCGACTGGAGATCCGGCCACGGCAACCGCATGGCACCACAGTCGCCGTTGTGCTCGGTATCTCGCTGCGCAGGGGCAGGTCAGGGTAACTTTGTCCCCGAAGCGAGGGAGCCGGCGGACCCGCCGCGCAGCGCTCACGCGACCGCCCCGAAACGCACGCCGGTCGTCTGGGCCTGGAGAAAGGAAGATCACCGGGTATGTCCACAACCGCCACGTCGACAGGTCGTACGAAGGTACTGCTCGTCGATGACCACGACCTGATTCGCAAGGGCCTCCGGCACGCCTTCGAGCGGGACCGCCAGTTCGAGGTGGTCGGCGAGGCAGCCACGGCGGCCGAGGCGGTGCGCCAGGCTGGGGCGCTCCAGCCCGACGTCGTCATCATGGACCTGCGCCTGCCCGACGGGAGCGGCCTGGAGGCGACCCGCGCCCTGCGCAAGTCGAGCAACTCCATGGGCATCGTCGTGCTCACCATGTATGCCGGAGACGACCAGCTGTTCGGCGCGCTGGAGGCGGGCGCGAGCGCGTTCGTCCCGAAGACCGCCCCCGCCGACGAGGTGGTCGCCGCCGCCCGGCACGCCGCCTCCGCGCCCAGCGCGTTCACCGCGGCCGACCTGGCCGAGGCGATGAAGCGGCGCCTCGCGCCGTCCGGGCCGCAGCTGTCCCCGCGCGAGGGCCAGGTGCTCCGCCTGCTGGCCGACGGGATGAGCGTGGCCGGCATCGCCAAGCAGCTGTTCGTCAGCGAGTCCACGGCGAAGACGCACATCTCCAAGCTGTACGAGAAGCTCGGCGCGGCCAACCGGGCGCAGGCGCTCATGACCGCGCTGCGGCTGGGCCTGCTGGAAGCGCCGGACGCGCCGAAGTTCTGACCGGGTCCGTCAGCTGTCGCCGGCACTGGGTGCGGGGACCCGGGCCGGCACCGGCCGGTGCCGCAGCCGGCGGATCGCCAGGTACGCCTCGCAGCCCAGGCACAGCCCGAAGGCCGCGTTGAGGAACGCCGCGGCCAGGGCGCACGCGGTCGCGACCAGGCCCAGCACCGGCACCCCGCCCAGGTAGCCGGCGGTCGCCACGACCAGGAACAGCAGCCCGACCAGCTGCGCGAAGCGCACCGGCGCGGCCGGCTCCAGCTCGGTCGGGCGGCCCAGCCGGGGCGCGACCCAGGCGCGGTAGACCAGGCCGTACGGGCTGAACCGGGGATTCCAGGCGGCGGCAGCGAACACGGCGGCCTGCGCGAGCGCCAGCCAGCCCGACCCGGTCACCAGGACCAGGATCAGCACGAGGGTGGTCACGGCGGCGGCTGACCGGGGGCCGCGGGGATCGAGAAACATAGAACCCATCCAGGGGTACGGGGAACAGGGCCGTCACCGCGTCGCGCAGCCGTGACCGGCCCGGCGTGCCGCTGGCCCGGTGCGCCACCCGGCCGGCGGTGTCCACGATGAGCAGGGTGGGGGTCCGCCAGATCCCCAGTTGCCGCACCTCCGCCAGGCGGCTGCCGGCGTCGACCTCCACGTGCACCACGCCGGGCCGCTCCCCGGCCAGTTCGCCACAGACCCGGCTGAGTACCCGGCACGGCGCGCAGAACTCCGAGGAAAACTGCAGCAGGGTCACCTCACCGGCGCGTACCCCCAGCGCGGCCAGCGCCGCCGCCTCGCCGGTACCCTCACCGCTGCGCTGCGCCGGCACCGCCACCGGCCGTACGCCGCGCAACCGCCCGTCGCGCCGCCGCCACCACAGCCCGGCCAGGCTCGCCGCGACCAGCACCGCGACAGCCACCAGGAGGCCGGTCAGGGCGGTGCGGTCCACGGATCAACACTGCCACAGCGCGGCGGCCGGCGAACAGAGCCGCCCGGTTCTGCATTCGACAGTTCGACACCCGAGATAGATCGAAGCTCTGGATTGGATCGTGCGCGATGGGCAGAATGAGCACCGGCGTTGCGGGCACGGGGTGTGGCCTGGCGGGCGAGGACCGGCCACAGCCGCTACGGCAGGTTGAGGGGTTGGCAGAACCGCCTGCCGGTCGCCGCACGGGCAAGCTACGCGGCTAGGGAGATGGGCATTGGACCGTCTGGATAGCTTCGCACGCGAGTGGGCAGGCGCCATCGGTGACACCAGCTACGTCCCGATGAACCGCCGCGATCTGCAGTCCTACCTGGCCGAGCTGGCCCGGCGCCTGGTCGAGGCGCTGCACGCCGAGCCGTTCCAGGAGGAACCGGCCGAGCACGTGGGCATGGCCCTGGTCGCCGCGAACCTGGCCGCGCCGGAGACGCTCGGCGCCACGGTCGAGGTGGTATTCACCCGGCTGCTGCCCGCCGCCGGGCTGGCCGGCGGCGCCCTCGTCACCGCGCGCCTGGCCCGCCTGCTCTCCGCGCTGGCCACCGGGCACGCCCGCGCGGTACGCGAGCGTACCCTGGCCGAGCAGGAGGCGGTACGCCGCGCCGCGCTGGTTGCCCGGGAGCGGATCGAGGAGGCGCTGCGTACCAGCGAGGCCCGGTACCGGTACCTGGCGCACCACGACATCCTGACCGGGCTGCCCAACCGCGCTCTGCTCACCGAGCGGCTGGTCACCGCGTTCGCCGATGCGGGACCGGAGGAGTGTGGGCGCCGCATCGGGCTGTGCTTCCTCGATCTCGACGGGTTCAAGGCGGTCAACGACAGCCTGGGTCACCAGGTCGGGGACGCTCTGCTGACGGTGCTCGCCCGGCGCCTGTCCGAGCGGGTCGGCGCGCGGCCCGGGGGCGCGCAGCCGGAGCCGGGTTTTGGCGGAGGCGAGCACCCCCCACACAACGCCGGGCATCTGGTGGCTCGGATGGGTGGCGACGAGTTCGTGATCCTGATCGAGCCGTCCACCGGTACCGACGACGTGGTCAAGGTGGCCGAGGACGCGCTGCTCACGATCGCCATGCCGGCCATCGTGCATGGGCACGAGCTGAGCGTCTCGGCGAGCATCGGCATCGTGGAGCGGCCGATCGCGGGTACCAACCCGACCGAGCTGATGCGCTGCGCCGACGCCACCCTGAACTGGGCCAAGTCCGCCGGGCGGGGCCGCTGGGCGCTGTTCGAGACCGAGCGCGACAGCCGCGAGGTGGCCCGGTACGCGCTGGCCGCCGCGATGCCCGCCGCGCTGGAGCGGGGCGAGTTCTACCTGGAGTACCAGCCGCTGGTCGGGCTCTCCGACGGCGTCGTGTACGGGGTGGAGGCGCTGCTGCGCTGGCGGCACCCGCAGCTGGGCGTGCTGCCGCCGGGCCGGTTCGTGGAGCTGGCCGAGGAGACCGGGCTGATCGTCCGGCTCGGCGGGTACGTGCTGGAGCAGGCGTGCACCGAGGCGCGGCGCTGGTACGACGCGGACCCGGACGCGCCCTACGTCAGCGTGAACCTCGCCGTCCGCCAGGTACGCGACGCGGGGCTGGTGGACTGGGTCAGCGGCACCCTGGCCCGCACCGGGTTGCCCGCGCACAAGCTGCAGCTGGAGATCACCGAGGGCGCCGTGATGGCCACCGACGACGAGACCGTCAAGGCGCTGCGCGACCTGGCCGCGATGGGGGTGCGGGTGGCCATCGACGACTTCGGCACCGGGTACTCGAACCTGGCGTACCTGCGCTCGCTGCCGGTACACGAGCTGAAGGTGGCCGGCTCGTTCGTGGAGGGGCTGCGCCTGCCCGAGCCGGAGGGCAGCGTGGACGCGCAGATCATGGCGGCGCTGGTCAACCTGGCCCACGTACTCGGGCTGCGGCTGACCGCCGAGGGCGTGGAGACCGCGGGCCAGGCGCGCCGGCTGCGGGCCATCGGCTGCGATGCCGGCCAGGGCTGGCATCTGGGCCGCCCCGGCCCCGCCGACGCCGCCCTGCGCTCCGCCTGGCCGGGCTGCTGAGAGCCCGCACCGTCTACTCAGGACCGTCTACTCAGGACCGTCGAGCAGGGCGCGCATGCGGTCGGCCTGGGTGTCCCAACGCCACTCCGCCTCCACCCAGGCCCGGCCGGCCGTACCCAGCCGCCGGGCCAGGTCCCGGTCGGCGAGCAGGGTGGCCACCCGGTCCGCGACCGCGGCGACGTCCCGCCCGTCCACCACGTAACCGGTCTCCCCCTCGCGGACCGCGTCCGGCGCGCCGCCCGAGTCACCGGCCACCACCGGCAGCCCGGTCGCCGACGCCTCCAGGTAGACGATGCCCAGGCCCTCGACGTCCAGCCCGCGGTTGCGGGTGCGGCACGGCATCGCGAAGACGTCGCCGGCCGCGTAGTGCGCGGGCAGCTCGGCCCAGGGTACGGAGCCGGTGAACACCACGTCCTGCCCGGCCGCCAGCCGCTCCAGGGTGGACCGGTACGGGCCGCCGCTGACCAGCAGCAGCACCGCGTCCGGTACCCGGCGCCGGATGGCGGGCAGCGCGCGGATCAGCGCGTCCTGCCCCTTGCGCGGTACCAGCCGGGACACGCACACCACCACCGGCCGGTCGCCCAGCCCGTACCGGCGCCGGACCTCCGTGCCGTCCACGCCGGGGTGGTACAGGTCGGCGTCCACGCCGGGCGCCAGCCGGCGCAGTTCGGTGCGCCCGCGCATGACCCGGTCCAGCCGGCACCGGAAGTATTCGCCCAGGTAGGTCACCACGTCCACCCCGTCGGCGATGCGGCGCAGCAGGCCACGCGCGCCGGGCAGCGCCGCCCA
>DATEJJ010000644.1:0-6115 GCA_035278125.1 Rugosimonospora sp. | reverse complement strand
GGCTCGCCGGGCGCGTCCGCGCCGGCGAACGGCACGCCGGCCGACCCCGCGACCACGTCCACCACGGTCATCAACGGGATCCTCGCGACCGTCACCAACTCCGGCTCGCTGCCCCGGCAGCACCACACGCTGCGGGTGGTGTCGGCCCGCGGCGACCTGGCGGGGCAGCGGGAACTGGCCTGGGCGGCCGACAGCGGGTACGCGGTAGGCAGCGCGCGGTGCACCCAGAACTTCCGGTTCAATGTGGACTCACCGGCCCGGGTGCGGCCGACGCTGATGCTCTGCTGGCGGACCAGCCCGGCCAAGACCGTCTACACGATCGCGGTGGACGTCGACAACCGGCCGTCGGCGGCGGCCAGCGTGGCCGTCCTCAACCAGGTCTGGACATCGATGCACTGACGCCGGTACCCGCGGTGCTTGACCAAAAATCCTCTTTGTGGTATAGTGTCGGAGTTCGCGGCTAGGGTTCCACCCATGACCGTCACCGCACCCAGCTCGACCGCGCTCACCGCCGCGGCCGCCCGCGCCGCCCACCTGATCGTCGACCGGGCACCGTTCATCTTCGCCGACACCCTCGCCGCGCGGCTGCTCGGCGAGCAGGCCGACGAACTGCTGGGCTACCACCGGTCCCGGGGCGGGCACCCGGTCCTCGCCGGCGCCCGCGCCCAGGTGACGTACCGCAGCCGGTACACCGAGGACCGGCTCGCCGCCGCCGTACGCCGGGGCGTCGACCAGTACGTCATCCTCGGCGCCGGGCTCGACTCCTTCGCGTACCGCTCCCCGCTCGCCGCCCGGGTACGGGTGTTCGAGGTGGACCGGCCGGCCACCCAGGACTGGAAGCGCGCCCAACTGTCCACACAGGACATCCCGGTACCCGCCGGCGTGGCGTACGTGCCGGTCGACTTCGCGGCGGGCACCCTCGCCGACCGGCTGGCCGGCGCCGGCTTCGACCGCTCCCGCCCCGCCCTGGTCAGCTGGCTCGGCGTCACCATGTACCTGACCCGGGCGGCGATCGGCGAGACACTGTGCGTGCTGGGCGGGCTCGCCCCGGGTACCGAGGTCGTCCTCGACCACATGCTGCCCGAACAGCTGCGCGACCCGGCCGGACAGTCCTATGTGGAGCAGGTCGCGCCGGTCGCCGCCGGGCGGGGCGAGCCCTGGCTCACCTTCCTCGGCCCGGACCAGATGTCGGCGCTGCTCGCCGAGCACGGCCTGGAACCGGTCGCGCAGGTGACCCAGCGGGACGCGCTCGACCCCGCGCTGTGGCAGCGGACCGACGTCCTGCGCCCCGCCCGGCTGTCCCAGCTCGCCCGCGCCCGGGTACCGGTCACATCTCCAGGCCGGAGGTGTCCATGACCGGGCGTACCTCCATCGCGAAGTACTTCGCGTCGGGCCACCGGGCGGCGATCTCGATGGCCCGCGCCTCGGTCTCGCACTCCACCGTCAGGTACCCGGCGAACTGCTCCTTGGTCTCGGCGTACGGCCCGTCGGTGGTGGCCGGCACCCCGTCGCGTACCCGCACCGTCCTGGTGTTGGACGGGTCGGCGAGGGCGGCGCCGCCGACCAGCTCGCCGGACTCGGTCAGCTCCTTCATGATCGTGTCGACCTCGCCGAACAGGGCGGCCCGCTCCTGCTCGGTCCACGCCTCGTAGGTGGCCGGGTTGTTGTAGATCAGCAGCATGTACTTCACGGTGCTCTCCCGTTCACTCTGCGCCGCGGGTCGCGGCTGTCACCGAGGAGTCGGAGCCGGCCGCCGGTTCTCGACATGGCGGTGCCGCGACGACGTTACCGGCCGGCCGGTCCGCGGAGTCAGGAATGGGACAGCCCGGTAACGGAATGGTCTCGCGTTAAGACCTCATGACAGCTGATTCGCCTGGCTTGACGCCAGCAAGGTCCACAAAGGATCATTGGGGCGAGTGTGAGCCTCCGGGGACACGAAACCGCATGCGGATCGCCACACAGGGTTAAACTGAGATGTTCAGGGCACGGTTGGGCGATCCTTGACCGTGCCGTTGTTTCGTTCCCGGCCCGCTGTGGTGTCGTCGTTGCCATCACAAGAAAAGGTCCTCATGACTCAGACCATGCCCTCGGACGCCGACACGGCGGTGCAGCCTCCGGCGGACACAGCCCAGGACGTGGTCGACCCGTCCGGTGGGGCGAACGACGACTACCCGTGGGACGACTTCGACCCGGTCGCCTACTTCAACCACAACTACCGGTACCTGCGCGACGACGACCGGGAGATCCTGGGCCGGGTACGCGACTTCTTCGCGCCGCTGGAATTGCCCGCGGACGCGCGCGGTATCGACGTCGGCACCGGCTCCAATCTGTACCCGGCGCTGAGCATGCTGCCCCTGTGCCGGCGGATCCTGCTCTGGGAACGGTCCCGCAGCAACGTCACCTGGCTGCGTAAGCAGGTACGGCGGCACGGCCCGGCCTGGGACCAGTTCTGGGACCACCTCGCCGAGGCGGACCGGTACCGGCGGATGCGGGAGCCCTGGACCGAGCTGCCCGAGCGGGCGAAGGTCCGCTGCGCCAACGTCTTCCAGCTGCCGGAGCAGGAGTTCGACGTCGGTACCATGTTCTTCGTCGCGGAGTCGATCTCCACCCGGGTGCACCAGTTCCACGACGCGGTGTACCGCTTCCTGGGTTCGCTGCGCCCCGGCGCGCCGTTCGCGGCGGCATTCATGCACAACTCGAAGGGGTACCGGGTCGGCGAGATCGACTTTCCGGCGGTGCCCGTTTCCACCACCCATGTCCGGCAGTGCGTGGCCGACGCCGGCCGCATTCACGAACTATACGAGATCGACAAGGGCGACAAGCCTTTGCGCGACGACTATGATGGGATGATTCTCGTCACTGGGTGGCGCAGATAGTCCTTTCCCCCGACCCGCGGGTAGTTGATGTAGATGCGCATTCGGCCGCGTCAGGAACTTCTCGAAATCTGGCGGGCGATCGCCCAATACTCCGTGCGTGACACCGACGACTCCACCAGCGACAAGGGTTGGGTCTGGGACGGCCGGGAAGGCCGAAACTCGATCAGTGATGCCGAGCAGTTGCTCTGTATCATGCTGCCCGCCACCCAGGTCGAGCCGTTCGGCCTGGACCAGCCGGACGATACCGCCGACGACATCCTGCGCGCGCTGCGCCGGATGGGCGACGCGGTCGAGATTCCGCGCATGCTGATCAAGGTGATCGGCGAGTACTTCGACCGGTACACCGACAGCGACGGGACACCGGTCTTTTCCGGTGCAAGCTACTTCGACACCAGCCGTCCGGAATCGGAGCCGACCGAGGAACAGCTCTCACTGGACATTGTGGACTCGTACGCCATGTCCGTCCGGCTCGCGCTGGCCGTCGTCGGCTTCCTCCGCGTACTGCGCAATGTGGTCCGCAGCACCGCCATGCGGCTGGACATCGACCGGCTGGAGGATCTCGCCAGCAAGCGGCTGAGCGCCGCGATGGTGGGCATGCTGCGCAGCTTCACCGTCTCGACCTTCGAAGCGGGCTCGGAAGAGGGCATGGCGCTCATCCGTACCGCGAACCAGGCGGGCATACCGGAGCGCAAGGTGGTCACCGAACTGCGCCGGGCGCTGCGCCAGACGATGGCGGCGTTCCGCGAGATGACCATCGGGTCCGGCCAGTCCACCGAGGAGCTCGAGTACCCCAACAAGCTCTTCGAGTGCGGCTGGTCCTGGGGCATCGTGAAGGACGCCCCGACCATCGAGACCACGGAGAAGGTGGGCCAGCAGGTCGACGGCGTCGCCACCGACAAGCCGTACCTCTACTTCACGGTCATCGCGGTGGACGCGATCGAGGACCTGTTCTCCGAACGTACCCGCATCCTGAACCTGCTCAACGAGGAGCAGCAGCGGCTGTCCCGGGCGCTGCAGCTGCGCTGGGAGCTGACCCGGGCGTACTGGGCGACCGTGGCCATGTTCGGCGACGGGCAGCGCTGGCCGCTGGAGGACATCCCCTGGCGTACCACGGACGAGGTGGAGTCCGACTACCTCAGCCTCCTGGTGACCTCCCTGGTGGTACACGACCTGGTGCCCCGCCGCGGTTCCGACGCCGAACTGGCCCGGGTCGGCCTGGTGCTCACCGAGCTGGGCAACCGTGGCCGGATCACCCGGCGGCCGTTCGCCGACGACGACTCCGCGCTGCGCCTGCACCTGCCCGGCGTCTCGTTCGACCTGCTGGGCAGCGAGTCCCGGGGCGGCCCGCAGCTGGCCTGGCTGGCCACCGACTTCGCGCCGCTGCTGCTGCAACGCACCGTGCGCATCGCCGGCCTGATCAACGACACCGACCGCCGGGCCAGCCTGCTGGAGCTGGCCGACCGGGTGTGGGACCACCTGGCCGACCGCCGCTTCGACGCCGGGCCCGCGCGCAGCCTCTGGGACCAGCCCGCGGACGTCTTCCCGCAGTTGCCCGCCCGCCACCAGCTGCCCTCCTGGTACTACACGGTGCGTGTCGTTCTGGGCGTGGTCGGCACCGCGCGGGTGCTGTTCAGCAACCCGCTGCGCAGCCCGGGGCTCACCGATTTCGCGCTGGAGCTGCTCAGCGAGGCCGAGCACCTGTTCGACCAGGAACTGCTGAGCCGGCCGGTCGAGTTCAACGAGAAGATGCGGGCGACATTCACCACCATCAGCGCGCAGCTGCGCCGGGCCCGCGACATCGTGCAGGACCGCCCGGGTACCGCGACCGCGCTCGCCACCGACGTGCTGCGCGGCATCGACGCGCTGGCGGTGGCCCGGGGCGATGTGGAGAGGACGGACTGAGCATGTTCGTCTTCGCCACCTCCGACAAGGGAGGTACCGGTCGTTCGGTCACCTCCTGCAACCTCGCGTACCGCCGCGCGTTGCAGGGCGCCGACGTGTGCTACCTGGACTTCGACTTCGGCTCGCCCACCTCGGGCGCGATCTTCGACATCCCGGACGCCACCTACGGCACCGACCGCGGCGGGCTCCACTCGTACCTGCAGGGCACGGCCGCCGAGCCGCACCGCATCGAGGTGTGGTCCGGCTCCGACCGCAGCAGCCTGCAGAACCGCCCCGCCGGCGCGGGCCGCCTGGTGCTGCTCCCCGGCGACCTGGGCGGAGGCGAGTTCGCGGCCACCACGTTCACCATCGACCGCTGCCGGCAGCTGTTCCTGCGCCTGCACGAGGAGTTCGAGCTGTGCCTGGTCGACCTGAGCGCCGGCCGCTCGTACGCGCTGGAGATCGTGCTCGCCGCGCTGGCCGACAAGTCCGTGCTCACCAGCACGGAGGGCATGCCCGCGCGGTGGCTGGTCTTCCACCGCTGGACCCGCCAGCACGTGCTCGCCGCCGCCGCCCTGGTCTACGAGGACCGCGGCATCCTGGAGACCGGCGAGCGGCTGGGCCACAGCCGCCAGCAGCTGCTCGACTCGATCCGGTTCGTGCGTACCGCGGTGGTGGACCCCGACTCCTCGGAGCTGTCCGGGCTGCGCCCGACCCAGCTCGCCTGGCTGCGCGAGTGCAACCAGAACCTGCTCGACCTGGCCCGCGAGCGGCGGGTCGGGCGCACCGCCATCCTCGGCGTCATCCCGCACGACCCGGTCCTGCAATGGCGTGAGCAACTGATCTCCGACAACGACGTGTGGGCCAAGCGGGTGGCCAACGCGCTGACCGTGGAGGCGTTCACCGAACTGGCCAAGAAGCTGGTCGACGACGCCGCCTGGGAAATGCTGTGACCACCACGGACGCGGTGTTCAGCGAGGCGTCGGCGGAGCTGGCGGTACGGCAGGTGCCGCTGTCCCACCTGTCCCTGGAACTCGGCCACCTGTACCGGGAGGACTTCGCGACCGGGCCGGACGGCATCGCCCAGTACTTCCGCGCGATCGCGCCGTGGGCCGAGGCCGCCCGCCGCACCTGTACCGCCCCGCGCCCCCGGGTGTCCACCTGCTTCCTGGTCGACGACTACTTCGCGCCGTTCAGCTCGCCGGACGTGGTCGTCCCGATGCTGATGCGCTGCGCCGAGCGCAACGGGCTCGCGATCGACTACATCGTGCGCGAGTCGGGCTGCGCCCTGGCCGACGGGGTACCGCTGGCGCGGCTGGTGGAGAGCCGGCTGGTGCACGACCCGGTACCGGGCACCA
>DATEJJ010000643.1:0-9020 GCA_035278125.1 Rugosimonospora sp. | reverse complement strand
AGCCGGGCCAACTCCCCGCGCCGGGCGGCGACCGCCGGCGGGGCGAGGCACGCGGCGCCGCAGGCGTTGCGCCAGAACGCGATGGCCAGGGCCGGTGCGGCCGCGTACGCGATGAGCGGCCCGGAGACTGCGATGGCGAGGACCGCGACGGTGAGGGCGAGCAGCGTGGACAGGCCGATCGCGGGCCGGCGGAGCACGATATAGATCATGTCACGGATACGCAACGTACCGGGCAAAGCACAATCCGTAGAAATACTGACGGCATTCCGTGTAATCGCGTGCCTACGCTTTGATCCGTCGATCCGACCTTCCCTGCCCCGGAGGGCCTCCACCATGACCGATCAGGTCTTCATGCTGCGCGCGTTCCGGCACTACCGGGCCGTGCTCTTCGACTTCTACGGCACCCTCACCCGAGGTGTGCGGCGCGGCCCCGCCCATGCCGCTGTCGCCCGCCGGCTGGGCTGCGACCCGGACGCCTTCGTCGCGATGCTCGACGCCACCTTCCGCGCCCGGGCCACCGGCGTGTACGGGTCGGATCGCGAGTCGCTCCGCGAGGTCGCCTGGGCGCTTGGCGTGTATCCGACAGAGCGCCAGCTCCGGGTGGCCGCCTGGGCCCGGGTCTCCGCGATCCGGGCGGACACCCACCTGCGCCCCGAGGCGGTACCGGTGCTGCACGCGGTACGCCAGCGCGGCCTGCGTACCGCGCTGGTCAGCGACTGCACCGACGAGTTGCCCCGGTTCCTGCCCGACCTGCCGATCGCTCCCCTGCTGGACGCCTGCGCGCTGTCGGTACGCGTGCGGGCGTGCAAGCCGGACCCGGCGATGTACCTGACCGCCTGCGACCAGTTGGGCGTCGCACCGCACGAGTGCCTGTACGTGGGCGACGGCGGCGGCAGCGAGCTGACCGGCGCGCAGGCGCTGGGCATGGACGCGGTCCGGCTGGACGCGCCGGACCTGGTCGGGCACCTGAACTTCGAGCCGGACGTGGGCTGGACCGGCCCGCAGGTATCCGTGCTGACGGACATACTGGCACTGCTGGACGGCCGGCGGTGCCCCGTAACCGACCTGGCCCTGGCTGGTTAGTCCGGCGGCGGTACCGGTGGTGCCGTGAGTGCGGCTACGTCCACGCGGCCGGCAAGTGCGGGGTCTGGGCGGTGTACGCCGCCCAGACCGGACCGCTCGCCGGCGATCTTCTCCTGCAGCCGCAGGATGCCGTGCAGCAGCGCCTCGGGCCGGGGCGGGCAGCCGGGCACGTACACGTCGACCGGGATCAGCTGGTCCACACCCTTGGTCACCGAGTACGAGTCCCAGTACGGTCCACCGCAGTTGGCGCAGGCACCGAACGAGATGACGTACTTGGGCTCCGGCATCTGGTCGTACAGGCGCTTGATGGCCGGCGCCATCTTGTCGGTGACGGTGCCGGAGACCACCATGAGGTCGGCCTGGCGTGGCCCGTGCGCGAACGGGATCACGCCCAGCCGGATGAAGTCGTGCCGGCCCATGGACGAGGCGATGAACTCGATCGCGCAGCAGGCCAGCCCGAAGTTGAAGACCCACAGCGAGTACCGGCGCCCCCAGTTGAGGATGAACCGGATGGGTTCGCCCAGTACGCCCGGCAACTCAGCCATGGGCGGAGCCTACCGCGCGATACCGACGATCTGGCCGATCGTTTCCGGCTCGACCAGCGCCGCGAGCATCTGGTGCGCGACGTCGGCGCGCGAGATGACAACGCCGCCGCGGATGTTGCGCCCGAACGCGGTGCGGTACCGGCCGGTCAGCGGCCCGTTGGTCAGCCGGGGCGGCCGGGACACGGTCCAGTCCAGGCCGCTGTCGCGCAGCAGCTGCTCCATCAGGGCGAGGTCGTCGTAGTGCGCGCGCAGCAGCGCCCGGGCCAGCGGGCTGCCGAGGTGGCGCATGAGGAACCCGTCGCCCGGATCGGGTACCGGCCCGACCGGTGCGGCACTGACCACCACGATGCGGCGCACGCCGGTGGCCGCCATGGCGGCGATGAGTGCCCGGGTACCCCGGGACGCAATGCCCGCCTCCGCACGCGGCCGGCGCGGGCCGAGCGTGGACAGGACGCCATCGGTGTCCTTGACCGCGGCGGCCAGCGCCCCCGGGTCGGGGTCGGTGAAGTCCACGGTGGCGGTGTGCGCGCCGGCGGGCAGGTCGCGCGGGTTGCGCGCCACGGCGGTGACGTCGTGGCCGGCGGCAAGGGACTGTGTCACCAACTGGCGGCCGATACCGCCGGTGGCGCCGATGATGGTCAGCTTCATGAGGTCCTCCCGTAAGATACGAGAACCATATTATTTGATTTTGAGGCCCATACAATATGAGTTCCGTAACAAGGCGCCGGCGCACCGCCCAGATCAAGGATTCCCTGCGCGACCTGCGCAACCAGCTCTCCATGCTCAACCGCCAGGTGGCCACCCGGCTCGACCTCAAGGAGGTCGACCTGGACTGCCTCGACCTGATCGCCCGGCACGGCCCGCTCAGCCCGAGCACGGTCGCCCGCCGCGCCGGGCTGCACCCGGCCACCCTGACCGGCATCCTGGACCGGCTGGAGCGCGCCGGCTGGGTGGCGCGCGAGCGCGACCCAGCGGACCGGCGGGCGATCACGGTACGGGCGCTACGCGACCGCAACCGGGAGCTGTTCCGGCTGCTGGCCGGGATGAACTCGGCGCTGGACGAGATCTGCGCCGGCTACGACGAGCAGCAGTTGGAGGTGCTCGCCACGTTCCTGTCCCGGGCCACCGCCGCGGGCGAGGGTGCCACGGCCGCACTCGCCGCGCGGTGAGCCGGTCAGTGCGCGGGGTGCCAGGCGGCGGCCCGCATGTCCACCTTGTCCCCGCGCAGCGGGGTGCGCTCGGCGCGCAGCCGGCGTAGCGCCTCCACCTCGTGCCCCGGTACCACCCGGCCGTTCGCGGCGACCACGCGGTGCCAGGGCACCCCGCCGCCGTACCGGGCCATCACGGTGCCCACCTGGCGCGGGCCGCCCCGCCCGAGGTACTCGGCGATGGCGCCGTAGGACATGACCCGGCCGGGCGGGATCTGCTCGACCACCGTGAGCACGTCCTCCACGAACGGGTCGACCGGCCTCATGACCGCCACCATATGAGATCTCCGGCGGGGGCCCCAACCGGCGGGACGCACAATGGTCGGGTGCGTCCCGAAGTCACCAGCGCCCGCCGGATCGTGGTCAAGGTCGGCTCCTCGTCGCTGACCGCGCCGGCCGGTAACACCCCCGCGAGCAGTGGGGGGTGCTCGCCTACGCCAAAGACCGGCTCCGGCTGCGCTCCCCCGGACACACGTGGGGGGTGCTCGCCTACGCCAAAGACCGGCTCCGGCTGCGCTCCCCCGGGCGGCCTGGATCGGGACCGGGTCGACGCGCTGGTCGGCGCGCTCGCGACGGCCGGGCGCCGGGCCGAGGTGGTGCTCGTCTCCTCGGGCGCCATCGCCGCCGGGCTCGCCCCGCTCGGGCTGCCCCGCCGCCCGCGGGACCTGGCCACCCAGCAGGCGGCGGCCAGCGTCGGGCAGGGGCTGCTGATGCAGGCGTACACGGACGCGTTCGGGCGGCACGGGCGTACGGTCGGGCAGGTTCTGCTCACCGTGGACGACGTGACGAGGCGGGCGCACTACCGCAACGCGTACCGGACGCTGCACCGGCTGCTGGACCTGGGCACCGTACCGATCGTCAACGAGAACGACACGGTGGCGACCGAGGAGATCCGGTTCGGCGACAACGACCGGCTCGCCGCGCTGGTGGCGGCGCTGGTACACGCCGAGCTGCTGGTGCTGCTGTCCGATGTGGACGGTCTGTACACCGGCGATCCGAGCCGCGCCGGTACCCGCCGGATCGACGAGGTGCGCGGCGAGGCCGACCTGGCCGGCATCCGGATCGGCCGCGCGGGCCGGGCGGGCGTGGGTACCGGCGGCATGGTGACCAAGGTGGAGGCCGCGCGGATCGCCACGGGCGCCGGGATCCCGGTGGTCCTGACCGCCGCGCCGCTGGCGGCCGCGGCACTGTCCGGCGAGCCGGTGGGCACGCTCTTCCATCGGGTACGCGAGCGGCCCGCGGCCCGGCTGTTCTGGCTCGCGCACGCGACCGCCCCGCGCGGACGGCTGCACCTGGACGCGGGCGCCGTCAGCGCGGTGGTCGGCCGGGGTGCCTCGCTGCTGCCCGCCGGAATCACCTCGGTGGACGGTCGCTTCGCCGCCGGCGACCCGGTGGACCTGGTCGACTCGGCCGGCCACGCGGTCGCCCGCGGGCTGGTGAACTACGACGCGCTGGAGCTGCCCGGGCTACTCGGACGCTCCACAGTGGAGCTTGCGGCCGAGCTGGGCCCGGGGTACGAGAAGGAGGTCGTCCACCGGGACGACCTGGTCCTGCTCTGACCTCGCAGACCTACCGCAGCGCGCGGATGGCGGTCAGCGTGGTGTGTACGTCGAACGCGTCGCCGTCGTCGCTCGGCCAGCCGCCGTCGCTGCGCTGCGTCTCGGTGAGCCGCTTGCGGGCGGCCACCAGCAGCCAGTCCTCTGTGGACATACCGGCGCGGCGCATCGCGGCCATCAGCGCGGCCACGTCGGCCGGGGTCATGTCCGGTATCCGGTCGGCCAGGATCACCTGGATCTGCGCCGCTTCGTAGAAGATGCCGGCGTGGAACAGCAGGGCCGCGCCCAGCCAGCCGGCGACCAGGTACGAGGGCCAGGTGCCGTCCTCGCGCATCCGTTCCCGGAACGCCTGCGTGGCCCGGGCCACCACCTCGGCGCGCGGGTCCGGCTCGGCGGGCGGGCCGAGCGAGGTGGCCGCGGGCTCGGTGGTTCCGCTCATGCAGAGCCAGAAGCCGGCGTTCGCGGTCAGGTACAGGCAAGCCTCCGGGTCACCGGGCTGCGCCCAGGGCGGCGCGTCCTTGGCGAGCGACTCGTCCTCTTCCCAGGTGCCGTCCGGGCGCTGCTGGCCGGCCAGCCAGTCCAGCGCGTTGCGTGCGGCCGGCCGGCCCAGTGCGCCCAGGTCGTCCAGCTCTGCCAGGCGGAAGCAGGTGGCGTCCACCGACGCCACGTCTCCCGCCCAGAACGCGGGCCAGCCCCCCGCCGGGACCTGCCCCAATTCCGCCTTCGCCAGCACGTCGGCGTTCGGCGCTATACCCGAGCGCAGCCAGGAGAGCCGGGCGCGCTCGACCAGATCCCCGTGCGCGACCACGTACCCGATCGCGCCGTCGATGTCGACCACGACACGTAGGTTACTGTCGAGGAACCCAAAGTAGTTAGTGCCACAGGTCAATAGATCGGCAAAGATGGGTCAACCTGGCGCACCCAGGAGACCACCCCGCCCTGGACGTGCACCGCGTCCCGGAAGCCGGCGGCCTTCACCGCGGCCAGGGCCTCCGCCGATCGGACGCCGGACTTGCAGTACAGGACGATCTGCCGGTCCTGGGGCAGCCCGGCCAGGGCCTCACCGGAGAGGATCTCCCCCTTGGGTACCAGCCGGGAGCCGGGGATCTTGACGATCTCGTACTCGGCCGGCTCGCGCACGTCGACCAGCTCCACCGACTTGCCCGCGTCCAGCCACTCCTTGAGTTCGAGCGCGGTGATGGTGGAGCCGATCGCGGCGGCGGTGGCCTCCTCGGAGACGCTGCCGCAGAAGTCCTCGTAGTCGATCAGGCCGATGATGGTCGGACTCTCGCCGCAGAGCGGGCAGTTCGGGTCCTTGCGAACCTTGATCTTCCGGTACGTCATCTCCAGCGCGTCGTACACGATCAGCCCGCCGACCAAAGGTTCGCCGATCCCGGTGAGCAGCTTGATGGCCTCGGTCACCTGGATCGAGCCGATGGACGCGCAGAGCACGCCCAGCACACCACCCTCGGCGCAGGAGGGCACCATGCCCGGCGGGGGCGGCTCCGGGTACAGGCAGCGGTAGCAGGGGCCGTGCTCGGCCCAGAACACGCTGGCCTGGCCGTCGAACCGGTAGATCGAACCCCACACGTACGGCTTGCCCAGCAGCACGGCGGCGTCGTTGACCAGGTACCGGGTGGCGAAGTTGTCGGTGCCGTCGACGATCAGGTCGTACTGCTCGAAGATGCCGAAGACGTTGTCGTTGTTCAGCGCCTCGTTGTGGACGACCACGTTGACCAGCGGGTTGATCTCGCGGATCGAGTCACGCGCCGACTCCGCCTTGGACCGCCCGATGTCGGACTGGCCGTGGATGATCTGGCGTTGCAGGTTGGACTCGTCGACCGTGTCGAACTCCACGATGCCCAGCGTGCCCACCCCGGCGGCGGCGAGGTACATCAGCGCCGGCGAGCCGAGGCCACCCGCGCCCACGCACAGCACGCGCGCGTTCTTGAGGCGTTTCTGCCCGGACATCGCCACGTCCGGGATGATCAGGTGGCGGCTGTACCGGCGGACCTCATCGACACTCAGGTCCGGTGCGGGCTCTACGAGCGGTGGCAGCGGCACGGAATCCTCCCGGGACGGGCCTGCAAAAGCACTCACCATTGTCACGCGGCGCCGGCCAGAACGCTCGTGACGTGTGACACCAGGGTAAGCGCAGGGTCCGTCAGTAGCTGCCGGGCGGTCCGGTGTACCGGGAGCCGTTGAGGTACGGCCACGGGTTCGGGGTACACCCGTGCAGGCCCAGGGTCTGCTGCTCCATCACCGGCGCGGGCCGGCCGGACCCGGGGCAGCGCTCGTGCCCGTACCCGAGTTGGTGCCCGACCTCGTGGTTGATCATGTAGGCGCGGTACGTGTCGAGCGGCTGCCCGGCGCGCGTGTAGTACGGCACCGAGGTGAGCCACCGGTCCGCGTTGAGTACCACGTGCCCGCCGATCCGGCAGGAGGTGTACTCGTTCGTGCCGGGTACCCCGCCGGCGTCGCACATGGCCGTGGTGGTACTCGCGGTGGCCAGGTTGACGGTGAAGTCGTACGGGGCACCGGGCGGTACCCGCTGGAAGCGCACCGCCCCGCCGCCGATCCAGCTGCGCGGGTCGCCGAGTACCCGGTCGACCTGCGCGGCCACCTGAGCCGGGTCCAGCATGGTGAGGTTGCTCTCCAGCCCGAGCCGGAACCGGCGGATCGGCCCGGCCCGGCCCAGCACCGCACCGGCCGTGCTGACGTACCGGAACGTGCCCGGCCCGGAGCGCGGGGCGGCCCGGGTGAGGATACGGCTGGGCGGAGGCGACGGAGCCAGGGACGGCGACGGGCTCGACGGCGCGGGGCTGTACGACGGGCTGCTGGCGACCGGAGTACCGGTGCTCGACGGCGGACCGGCGCCGGTCATCCCGGCCGGCCAGCAGCCGCCGGTGGCCACCAGCGCCAAGGCGCCCAGCAGTCCGGCGGCCGGCGCCGCCCGGCAGCTACGCGACACTCTCACCCGCCCGGGGCAGCGGGACCGGCCGGCGCCGGACGCGTACGGGTACCGGTGCCGGGGTTGCGGCCGCGGCGTACTCGTCGAGCAGCGCGACCATGGCGCGTGCGGTGATCTCCGGTACCTCCATCTGTGCCACGTGACCCACCCCGGGCAGTTCGAGCAGGCGCGCATCGGGTACCACCCGGGCCACCTGGGCCGCCACCCGCACGTCGACCAGCCGGTCCTCGGTACCGGCGATGACCAGCGTAGGCGCCTGGATGCGTGCCGCAATACGCCACAGCGAACCGCTGCCCGGCAGGTACGCCCGCAGGAAACTGCCCACCAACCCCCGCAGCGTACGCAGGTACGCGGTCAGGTACCAGGGCAGGTCGTAGCGCAGCCGTGCCTCCCGTACCGCCTCGGCCATCCGCTGCTCCGGCAGCCGGCTCGGATCGGCGAAGCACTCGGCGAGCACCTGCGTGACCAGGTCGGCCGGGGTGATCCGGGCCAGCCGGCGAGCCGCGATCCGGTGCGCCTGCGGCACCACGAGCAGCGGCAGCATCTGGCTCTGCGCGGAGCGGCGCGGGTCGAGGAAGGGCATGGCCGGCGAGATCAGGGTGAGGGTACGCACGAGGTCGGGGCGCACCGCGGCCACCCGTACCGTGATCGCCCCGCCCAGCGAGTTGCCCACCAGGTGCACCGGACCGCGCCCGGCGTACTCGATGAAATTGACCACGCGCTGCGCGGACGCGGCGAGCGAGTAGCTCCGCGCCGGGTGGCTGAGCCCGAAGCCCGGCAGGTCGATCGCCTGACCGGACAGGCGGTGGGCGAGCATGCCGGCCAGGTCGGTCCAGTTCTGCGAGGAGCCGCCGAGGCCGTGCACGTACAGCGCGGGCTGCGCGCCGGGCGCGGTGGCCGGCGTCTCGCGCAGGTAGGTGACCGCGCCGTCGAACACCACCGGACGCCCCGGCCATGGCGGTAGCAGGGTGTCCAGCCGGGAAACAGCGTCCTGCGGAGCGATGTCCGCAGGCTTCGCAGCGCGTGTCATGACACCAAGTGTGCCCGAGATCAGTTGCGGTCCGGCACCAGCGACGCGGCGCCGAGTGTCAGCCCACCCGCCCTTGTCCGCGCCGGATCGCCGCCTGCCGCGCTGACTCGCGACTCAGCCGAGCAACCCGTCCAGCCGGCGGTTGACCGCGGCCAGGGTGGCCCGGACCACGGCCTGCCGCGGGTCGCCGTTGACCAGCGCCGCCCCGCTCAACTGCTCCACCCAGCCGCCGCACACGAGCAGCACCACGACCACCGCGACCTCGCAGCTGCCGAACGGCACCACCGCCGCGTGCTCCACGAAACAACGGCCGCGCTGCTGCTCCCAGGTGTCCACAGTAGACAAAAGCTGATCGATGGCGGAGGCCGCGGCGACGGCCGCCAGCCGCAGCACGTACCCGTCCACGGCCGGCCCGCTGGCCCGACCCTCCGCCGGACCGGCACCGCTCTGCAGCCGTACCGTGACCGTGGCGTCCAACCCGAGCGTGTTCACCTGCACCTGGTCGAGCACCACGCGCGAGCCCTCCCCCGACCTCGCCGCCCGGCGCAGCGGTGGTGCGGCCTGCGCGTGCTCGCCGGTCGAGTACCCCGCCGTGCGGCCCTCCGTGGCGGCGCGCCCGCGCAGGCC
>DATEJJ010000642.1:0-4237 GCA_035278125.1 Rugosimonospora sp. | reverse complement strand
GTGCCGCTATGGGATGATGTGGGGTGCTGGTTGATGGTGGTGATGGGGTGGGGTTGATGGGAGGTAGGGCGGAGTAGGGGAGGTTTTGGGGTGTTGGGCAGGGTTGTGCGTGAGCAGCGGGTGCGGTTGGGGTTGTCGCGGGAAGACCTGGCCCGGTCGGCTGGGGTTGATGTGAAGACCATCGGCAATATCGAGGCGGGGCGGACCCGGCCGCGGACGTCCACGGTCAGCCGTCTGGCGGATGCGCTGCGGCTGGACGATGACCAGCGGCGCCGCATCTACGACCTGACCGCCGCGTCCGGCGGTGATGCGCCGACGGGCAGTGGTTCTGCGGTACCCGCGCAGCTTCCCGCGGACGTGTCGGCGTTCGTGGGCCGGGTGGATCACCTGGGGCGTCTGGACGCGTTGCTGGCCGAGTCGGTTGGTCCGGGCTCGACCGCTGTGGTGATCACGGCGATTGCTGGGACCGGTGGGATCGGGAAGACCGCGCTGGCGGTGACCTGGGCACACCGGGTGGCGCCCGGGTTCCCGGACGGGCAGCTGTTCGTGGATCTGCACGGGTTCGGGCCGGGACCACCGACCCGGCCGGTGGATGCGCTGGCCGGGTTCCTGCGCGCGCTGGGCGTGCCCGGCGAGGAGACACCGATCGAGCTGGAGGAAGCCGCGGCCTTGTACCGCAGCCGGCTGGCCCACCGGCGGATGCTGATCGTGCTGGACAATGCGGGCAGCGCCGAGCAGGTGCGGCCCCTGCTGCCGGGTTCGGGTGGCTGTTTCGTGGTGATCACCAGCCGGGACCGGCTCGGTGGCCTGGTCGTCACCGATGGTGCCAGATCCCTGCCGCTGGACGTGCTGACCGAAACCGAGGCGCTTGACCTGCTGCGCCGCAGTCTCGGCGCGCCGGTGGTGGACGCTCAGGCACCCGCCGCCGCCCGCCTGACCCGGATCTGCGGGTGTCTGCCGTTGGCGTTGCGTATCGCGGCCGCGCACCTGACCGGCAGCCCGCGCCCGAGCATCCAGGAGTACCTGCGTGAGCTGGCCGCGGCCGGGCCGGTGGAAGCGTTGTCCATCGCCGAGGATCCGGACGTGGCGGTCCGCGCCACGTTCGACACCTCGTACGCCCGGCTCAGCCCAGCCCAGCAGCGCGTCTTCCGCATGCTCAGCCTCGCACCCGGCACCGACATCAGCGTCGCCGCCGTGGCCGTCCTCACCGGCATCGCCGAGGCGACAGCGCGGCGGCTACTCGACCAACTCACCGCAGTACACCTGGTCACCCACCCCACCCTCGGCCGGTACCGGCTGCACGACCTTCTCCGCGAATACGCCGAGCAACGCACCCAGACGGAGGACTCGCCCACCGACCGGACGACCGCGGTCGAACGCCTGCTGAACTGGTACCTGCACCGAGCGCGCGCCGCGAACCAACTGCTGTACTCCTGGATACTTCGACTGGACATCCCGCCGGTGCCGTCCAGCCTGCCGCCAGTAGAGTTCGACGATCCGGACACGGCCGTTCAGTGGCTCGGCGCCGAACGCGCCAACCTCCTCACGGTCGTTCATCACACTGCCCAGCACGGCCCGCCCCGCATGGCCTGCATGATGCTGGACACCATGCGCGGGTATCTGTGGAGTTCCCGCCAAGTCGTCGACTGGTGGGAGGCCGTGCAGGCGGCCAACACCATCGCCGAGCAGGACGGCGACCCCCGCCTCCGAGCCGCGATGCTCATCAGCCTCGGCGCCGTACACACCTGCCTACAGCAGCCACAGGCGGCGATCGAGGCGTGCACCCGCGCCAAGCAACAAGCCGCCGACGCCGGATGGCTGGCCGGCGAGGCCATGGCGGCCAACAACCTCGCCTCCATCCACGACGACATCGGCCAGGTCGACCTGGCATTGCATCAGAACCTGCAAGCGCTCGGCCTCTACGTGCAGGCTCAATTCGCCCTTGGTGTCTTCATGGCGAAATCGAATCGCGTCTTTCTGCTGCACCTCGCTGGCCGGCTGCGCGAGGCCGAGGACCTGCTGAAACACCTGATCGAAGAACAGCCATCGATGGCTCCCCGGACGCTTGAGATACATCTCTGGCACTACATGGGTGTCGTCAGCTCCGATCTGGGTCACCTCGCGGCGGCGCGGGCGCACCTGACCCGTGCGCTGGCTCTCACGAGCCAGGCCAATCGGCTCTCGGAGGCGCTCGTGCGCAGAGACCTCGCTGTGCTGGAGTTCGAAATTGGTCAGCTCAGATGGGCACGCATGCTGGCACATGAAGCGTTGCAGCTGGCCCGGGACGTTGGCGAACGTCGGGTCGAGAGTCGCATGCTCAACCTGCTGGGCTCGATCAGCTGCGCCGAGGCTGAACCGCAGCGCGCACTCGACCTACACGCCCAGGCGCTACGCCTGGCCCGCACCACCCACGACAGATACGAGGCGGACGCATCGCTGGGCCTGGCGCAGGCGTACAGCGCTATCGGAGACCACTCGGCCGCCGTCGCCGCCGCCACCGATGCGATCCGCCTGGCGCAGGATGCCGGTCTTCGACTCGTCCACGACCGAGCGCTCACCGCGCTGGCCCGCATCACGCTGCGCGCAGGCGACCCCGAGCGTGCGGCCCAGTATGCCGACGAGGCGTTGACCAGGCACCGGCAGACCGGCCATCGGCTCGGCGAAGCCCGCGCCCTGGCGGTACTCGAGGAGTTGGCGGACCACCGTGGAGACAGTACCTCGGCGGAGGAGCACGCCATACAGGCAAAGCAGATCTGTGTCGAATGCGGCGCTGACCCGGAAACGGTACAGGGTCCGGTCGGGTAGTTCGGCCGGTGATGTGCTCGACAACGACGGCCCTCTGACCTTACTCGCAGGTCAGAGGGCCGTCGCCACGTGGGCGTGGCGGGTGGAGGATTCGAACCTCCGAAGCTTTCGCGACGGTTTTACAGACCGCTCCCATTGGCCGCTCGGGCAACCCGCCTGGCGCGTACCACCACGTACTGTTCCCAGTGGCGCAAGCAAGGATAGCGGCACCCCCGGGGCCGGCTGCAAACGGGTACCGTCGGCTCGCCGAGGTACGGGTGGCAAGCTGAGCAGACAAACCTGGCATAGGAGCATTCACGTGGCAGATTCGTCCTTCGACATCGTGAGCAAGGTCGACCGGCAGGAACTGGACAACGCCGTCAACCAAGCGGCGAAGGAGCTGAGTACCCGGTTCGACTTCCGGGGTACCGGCGCGCAGGTCAGCCAGGGTGCGGAGAACGCCCTCACCATCCAGGCCGAGACCGAGGAGCGCGCGAAGGCGGCGCTGGAGGTCTTCAAGGAGAAGCTGGTCAAGCGCAGCATCTCGTTGAAGTCGCTGGACGCGGGCGAGCCGAAGGTGTCCGGGAAGACGTACAAGATCGATTGCAAGATCATCCAGGGGATCGACTCGGACAAGGCGAAGGCGATCAGCAAGAAGATTCGCGACGAGGCCCCGAAGGGGGTACAGGCGCAGATCCAGGGTGACCAGCTTCGCGTGACCAGTAAGAAGCGGGACGACCTGCAGGCGGTCATCGCGCTGCTGAAGCAGGCGGACTTCGGGGTGGCGTTGCAGTTCACCAACTACCGCTAGGCGCCATCGCGCGCTATCGGGCGCTATCGTTTGGGCATGGCACCCCAGGATCCGGTACCGGCGAAGCTTGCCCGACTGCTGGAGACGCTCGACCCGGAAGACCGCCAGGAGATCGTGGCCTGGCTGCTGACCGCGCGCTGGCCCGCGCAGCAGATGCGGCTGCAGCGGTGGCGCGGTGATCTTGGCGTGAGCGACCGGGAGGAGGTGCTACGGCTGCGGCGGCAGCTCGCCAGCTGGTTGCCGGCCGGAGGCGAGGGCAACCAGCTCGTCACGATCCGGCTGCCGGCCGAGCAGCACGAACGGCTGCGTACCTGGTGCGGGGACCACAACTTCACCATGGCAGCGGTGGTACGTGGGCTGATCGAGCGGTTCCTTGAGGAGCGCGGATCAGGAGCGCCGCGCTCGGATCCCGCCAGCGACTAACGCATCCGCCGTAGGACTGGCGCGGGCTGGGTGTCGGCTCGGGCCAAAGGGCCGCGCGGGTACGCGACCAGCGCCGCGCTCCCGGCGACCACCAGACCCGCCGTCGCAAGCGCCCAGCCGGTACCCGCACGGTCCACGACCACCCCGGCCACGGCAGCGCCCACCGCGTTAGCCGCGACCGACGTCGTAATCACCCACGTGTACGCCTCATTCATCATC
>DATEJJ010000641.1:0-3348 GCA_035278125.1 Rugosimonospora sp. | reverse complement strand
GAGCGCTGGGTGGCCACCGCGCGCGAGGCGGCCAAGCAGGCGCGCCGGCGCTGGCTGCCCGAGGTGGCGGAGCCGGTGGGCACGGTGGAACTCGCGGCGCGGGTCACTTTCGTGCTGTACGAGGAGGCCACCGCCGCGCTGTCCACCGTGGAGCTTCCCGCGCGGGACGAACTCGTACTCGCGATCGGGCCGGAGGGCGGTGTCGCACCCGAGGAGCTTGACCGGTTCACCTCCGCCGGTGCGGTACCGGTGCGGCTGGGGCCGGAGGTGCTGCGTACCTCCACCGCCGGGGTGGCCGCGCTCGCGGTCCTCTCGGCGCGCCTGGGCCGCTGGTAGGTGGCGCCCGTACCCGCATGTGACGCTTTCCGTCTCGGCGGCGCTGTCCAGCAAGGTGGCGGTGTGCCCGCCGCCCGGGCTGGAGGAGCAGAGGTATGACGGTGCCGGACGACGACTCTCTCCGCCTCACCGCGGCACTGAACGCCGCGCAGGCGGGCGAGGACGCCGCGTTCCTCACCCTGTACCGGGAACTCCAGCCCCGCCTCGTGCGCTACCTGATCGGCCTGGTCGGCGGGGACGCGGAGGACGTGGCCTCGGAGACCTGGCTGCAGGTCACCCGGGACCTGCGTACCTTCCGCGGCAATTGGGACGGTTTCCGCGGCTGGGTGACCACGGTCGCCCGCAACCGCGCCATGGACCACCTGCGCCACCAGCGCCGCCGCCCGGCCCTGGCCGCGCCGGCCGAGGAGTTCCTCGGGCTGGCCGGCCCGGACGATACCGCCGACCGGGCGCTGGAGCTGGTCGCCACCGACGAGGCGCTGGCGCTGATCGCGGCGCTGCCCCGGGACCAGGCGGAGGTCATCCTGCTCCGCGTGGTGGTCGGGCTGGACGCGAAAACCACGGGCCAGGTGCTCGGCAAGCGGGCCGGCACGGTACGCATGGCGGCGTACCGGGGGCTGCGCCGGCTGGCCGAGCAGACGGCCGGTCGGGACGGGCTCCGCGCGCCTCCCTCACCCACGGTGACACATTTCCGTACCGCGGCGCTGAGGGAGGTGAGATGAGCACCTACGAAGGAAACCGGCTCGACCGAGCCACTGCTGAGCGACTGCTCAACGGTGACTGGGTGGCCGCCGGTACGGGTCAGCCCCGCCTCGCCGCGCTGCTCGCGGACGCTGCCGCCCCCCCGGCACGGCCCGCGCGGTTGCCCGGCGAGGCGGCGGCCCTGGCCGCCTTCCAGGCCGCCCATCGCGACCCGGTCCCCCAACCACGGAGATTCTCGATGCTCAAGACCTCGCTGGCGAAGTTGCTCACCGTAAAGGTCGGTGTGGCATGCGCCGCCGTACTCGGGTTCGGCGGCGTGGCTGTCGCGGCCAGCAGTGGCAGCCTGCCCGGCCCGCTGCACCACCTCGGTCTCGGCGCCTCGCCGAGCGGTTCACACAGCCCGCACCCCAGGCCGTCCGGCGGGCCCACCGCGTGGCCCTCCGGCTGGCCGTCGGCCTGGCCGGGACACACGCCGCCGCCGGGCCTGGTGGCGCTGTGCCGGAAGTACTCGGGCCAGGACAACGACCACCGCGGCCGGGCGCTCGACCAGCCGGGCTTCGGTGACCTGGTGAAGCGGGCGGGCGCGAAGGACCGGGACCGGGTCGACCGGTTCTGCGACTTCGTCCTGCACGGCGGCCCGAACGGCTGGCCGAGCGGCTTCCCCACGGTCCACCCGAGCTGGCCCCGGCCGAGCGGCGAGCCCACCGGCGAGCCCGCGCCGCGGCCGCACCCCACCGGGTACCCGACGGACCACCCGACCGGTACCCCGCCCACCCGCAACGGACACTGACCTCTCCTCTCCCCCCAAAAACGGCTGCCCCCAGACAGCCGGCCCGGAGGCCGCGACTTCGCCGAAGCCGCGGCCTCCGGTGTGGTGGGTACCCCGGGCACCACTACCCTCGACGCGTGACTGCTGACTGCCTGTTCTGCCGCATCGTGGCGGGCGAGATCCCAGCCAACCGGGTGCACGAGACCGAGGACACCCTGGCGTTCCGCGACATCGCGCCGAAGGCGCCGGTACACGTGCTGGTGATCCCGAAGGCGCACCACGTGGACGTGGCCGCGGTGGCCGGCGCCGACCCGGCGCTCGCGGGCCAGATCCTGGCCGCCGCCGCCGAGGTCGCCAAGGCCGAGGGGCTGACCGGGGGCGGGTACCGGGTCATCTTCAACAGCGGGCCATACGGTGGCCAGGAGGTGTTCCACGTCCACGCGCACGTGGTCGGTGGCGCCCCGCTCGGCCCGATGCTCTGTACATGACACACCCCGAGGCGGACCGGCGGTACCGGCGGCTGGTGGCGCAGGCCCAGGCGGACGGGCGGGTACCGGCGCTGTCGGTGGCGCTGCACCGCGGGGACCGTCCACTCTGGACACACCGGGTGGGCGGGGAGCCCGACCGGGTGTACCGGATCGGGTCGGTCACCAAGACCTTCACCGCGGTCCTGGTGCTGCAGTGCCGCGACGACGGGCTGCTCGACCTGGACGCCCCGATCGGCCGGTACCTGCAACTGCCGCGCTTCGGTGACGCGACCGCCCGCCGGCTGCTCTCCCACACCTCCGGCCTCCAGCGGGAGCCGCACGGCGACGTCTGGGACACGCTGCGGGTACCCGACCGGCAGCGGCTGCTGGCCGAGCTGGACCGGGCCGAGCAGGTGCTGCGGCCGGGGCGCCGGTACCACTACTCGAACCTCGGCTTCGCGCTGCTCGGGCACCTGGTCGCGGAGCTGCGCGGCGGTACCTGGGCCGAGGTGCTGGCGGAGCGGGTACTGGCGCCGCTGCGGCTGGACTCGGTGACGCCGCAGCCGGGGGAGCGGGCGGCCGTCGGGTACCTGGTCGACGCCTACTCCGACTTTGCCCGGCCGGAGCCGGGTACCGACTTCGACGGGGTCGCCCCGGCCGCGCAGCTGTGGGGTACCGCCGCGGATCTGGCGAGGTGGGGTGCGTTCCTGGCCGACCCGGCGGCGGTCGACCCGGCCGGCGCCGTGCTCGCGCCGGCCACCCTGGACGAGATGCGCTGGCCGCTGACGCCCACGGACGAGGCGCTCTGGGCGGCCGGCTTCGGCCTGGGCCTGATCCTGGTACCCGCCCCGGACGAGCCCCGGGTGATCCACGTCGGGCACGACGGCGCCATGCCCGGCTTCCTCGCCGGCGTCTACGGCCGCCGCGGTACCGGCGCGCCGCCCGCCTGCGGGGTGGCCGTGCTGGGCGCCTCCGGTACCGCCGTCGAGGTGCTCCAGCTGCCGCACGCCCTGCTGCGCGCCGCGGTCGAGCACGACCCGCCGGAGATCGCCGCCTGGGTACCCGGCGAGCCTG
>DATEJJ010000640.1:0-2890 GCA_035278125.1 Rugosimonospora sp. | reverse complement strand
GGCCCGGGTACGCCCCGGTAGAGCAGGCCGGCGGCCACGTTGTCCCGGGCGCTCTGCTGCTCCAGCAGGAAGAACTGCTGGAACACCACGCCCAGCCGGTACGCGCGCAGCCCGGACACGCGCCGGTCGGACAGGCCCTCGACCGGTACCCCGGCGATGCGTACCGACCCCGAGGTAGGGCGGTCCAGCCCGGCGGCGAGGTTGAGCAGCGTGGTCTTCCCGGAGCCGGAGGGCCCCACCACGGCCACCAGCTCTCCACTGTGGACGGTCAGGTTGACGCCGGTGAGGGACTCCACCGGCGGGGTACCCGGGTACACCTTGCACACCTCCCGCAGCTCCAGCACCGGCGCGCTCATGAGGCCGGCACCTGTACCAGCTCGCCGGGGTCGAGGTCCCCGGTCACCTCCACCGAGCCGGTCACCTCGTCGAACAGGCCCGGCGTCACCGGCACGTACCCGCCGGCGGCCAGGCGCACCTGGTACCCGCCGCCGGGGCGGGGCAGCAGCGCCACCACCGGTACCAGCAGCGCGTCCGGCTTGCTCGCCGTGGTGACCTGTACCCCGGTCGGCGCCTGGTCCAGGTTGGCCGCGTCCGCCGGCAGGGTGACCTGGATGGTCACGGTCACCGTGGCCGCGCCCCCCGGCCCGTTCTGCTGCTGGCCCCCCTGCCCGTTCTGCTGGCTGGCGGTGGCGGTACGCCCGACGCTGGTGACCGTACCGGTCGACGCCTCGGGCAGCCCGGTCACGGTGATCACGACGTGGTCGCCCACCCGTACCGACGCCTGCTGCGCCACGGGTATCTCGCTGGTGACCACCTGCCGGGTGGAGGTGGCGGTCAGCACCGCGGCACCGGCGCCCACCTCCGCCCCGACCGTGGCGGTCACCTGGCCCACCCGCAGGGCACCCGGCTCGAACACCACGCTGGCGTGCGGTACCGCCCCGGTGCGCTGGCTCGCCGGCCACCCCCAGGACGCCTGCCAGCGGCGGATCGCGGCGGCGGTGGCGGCGGTGAAGTGACTGTCCACTGTGATCTGGTGGTACGGGTCCATGCCGAGGGCGACGAGGTTCGCCTCCAGTTCGCGCACGTCCGGCCCGTCGGTCACGCCCAGCGCCAGGTCCCGGTACGCGGGCACGGTGCCGTACAGCAGGCGCACCGGATCGTTCGCGACGCGGTACAGGATGTCGCCCCGGCGCCGCGTACCGCCCGGCGGGGCGACCGCGGTGAGCACGCCCGGCGTGCCCTGGTAGGCCAGCGGGTACGAGCCGTCGAAGCCGAGCGTGCCGGTGTACTGGGTACGCTCCGCGACCGGTCCCCGGGTGACCGGGGCGGTACCCGTGGCCACGGCCGCCGCCGGGGTCGCCGCGCGGGGCTTGTCGGTGACCGCCCAGCCGGCTCCCACGACGGCTACCCCCAGTACGGTCACCGCTGCCCCCAGCCCCGCGCGGCGCGCTCCCCGCGCCCCTTTCCCGCTCACGAGAACCTCAGCCCCCCGTCCCAGTACTGGCGGCACGCCTGGAACCCGGCCACGATGCGCGGGGACTTGCCCTCGGCCGTGATGGGCGCGCTGCTCGGGAACGAGCCGTCCGCCTTCGGGTCCGGCCACTCCGGGACGCCGTGCTCCCGCATGCACTTCGCGAACTGGCGCAGCTTCGGTACGTCCGCCGCGGTCGGCCCCTGCCGGTCGCCGCTGCTCTCGCCGAGCACCGCCGGGGGTATCCGCTCGCGCAGCGCCTGGCACGCCTGTACCGCCGCGTCGAAGTTGCGCTGGGTGGCCTGGTCCACCGAGTTCCGGTCCGGTACCACGGCGTGGCCGTTGCGCACCGGCACGTCCGGCATGCCCGGCGCGCCGTTGCGGCGGATGCACTGGACCAGGTTGTTGACGAGCACCTGCAGCTGGGCGTCCGTCATCCCGCTCGGCGACGGTGACGCGCTGGCCCGCGCCCCGCCCGCGGCCGAGCACGCCGCCAGCGCGGGCAGCGCGACCAGCCCGGCGAGCACGATCCCCACGGCGGCACGCCAGCCGCCTCCGCACACTCGCACGATGCCTCCCTTGAGTTCGGCGATTGACGACCCTGACACTCTCAATGCGCGGCGGCGCGCACATCACCGTGCGGTGGTGGTCGCCATTCCCCCTTCGAGGGAGTGGCCGTCCTCGGGAAAGCGCCCGGCGGGTCAGGCCGGTGGGCGCCGGGAGCCGAGCAGGAAGCGGGCGGTACCGGGTTCGGGCAGCGGGTCGGTGCCGGACAGCTCGGCGAAGGCGGTCGGGTCGGCCGGGCCGACCGCGCACGGCGCCAGCCCCATCGCGGTGGCGACCAGGTACATCAGCTCGGTCAGCACGCCGGCGTCCCGGCGCGCCGCGGCGAGCGCGGGCCCGCCATCCTGGCGCATGCGGCGGGACACCCGGGCCGTGCAGACCAGCAGCACCTGCGGCCGGCCCACCATCGAGGCCGCGTCCCGGGCGCTGTCCAGCAGCCGGTCGGCGAGCGGGCCGGGTGCGGCCAGCGGCACCAGCTCGTGCCCGATCGAGTCGTACCGGTACAGGCCCGGGTCCACGCCCGCGCACCGGGTCACCAGCGGGTACACCTCCGGCTCCGGGCCGCCCGGCTCGCGTACGTCCCAGGCGCGCTGTACCCGGTACAGGAACTCGCCCAGCGCGGCCCGGTCGATCGGTACCGCGTCGTCGTGCTCGCGGATGCTGCGCCGCGCCGCCACCACATCGGTGAGCGAGGGCTCGGTACCCGCGCGCCGGGCCAGATCCGGTACCGGCAGCCGGATGGCGCGCGGCGGCGCGCTCTCGGTGGGCGCCACGAGCAGGCCCGCGTCGACCAGTTCGGCCAGCACCCGGGTCGCGGCCGTGGCCGTGAGCCCGACGGCGCGCAGTACCGCCGGC
>DATEJJ010000639.1:0-3200 GCA_035278125.1 Rugosimonospora sp. | reverse complement strand
GACGCGTTCGCGCTGCCCCCGGACGCGGCCCACCTGCTGGTCCCGTACCCGTCTGTCCACGGGCGGATCGCGGAGCGGCTGCGGACCGCGCGGGCGCACCGTGCCTTCCTCGACTGGCTCGACCGGGAGCGCGCCGCCTCGGTCCGGCTCGCCCCCGGCTACGAGCACCCGGGCGACCCGGCCCAGCCGGACCACGAGCACCGCCACTGACCGGGCGCGGTCACTTCGCGATGGCGAGCCCGATCGGGTACCCGCCGACCGGGATGGGCGGCCCGGTCTGCCCGCTGGGCAGGATGACCGGTACCACCGTGTTGTTGCTCGCGATCGCCGCGTAGGCGAGGTTGCCGGAGCCGCTGAAGACCACCTGCGACGGTGACGGGCCGACCAGCACCCGCTGCCGCACCGTACCCGTCGCGGTGTCCAGCAGCACCAGTTCGCGGTCGTTCTGCAGCGCCACGGCCACGGTGGACCCGTCCGGGCTGGTGGTCAGGTCGAACGGGCTGGAGCCGACCGTGACGGCCGGGCCGGCGGTACGGGTGGCCGTGTCGACCGGGGTGACCGTGTCGCCCCACTCCTGTCCGATGTAGACGGTCCGCCCGTCCCTGGTGATGGCGATGCCGTTGGGTCCGTTGCCCACCGCGACCGGGGCACCGGCGGTACGGCTGGCCACGTCGACCGGTACCACCTCGTTGGCGGTGCGGCAGGCCACCCACAGCGTGGTGCCGTCCGGGCTGATCACCAGGTTCTCCGGCCCCGCGCCGACCGGGATCTCGGCGCCCACCGCCAGCGTCGCCACGTCGATGGGCTGCACCGCGTTGTCGCTGTAGTCGGTCACCCAGAGGGTCTTGCCGTCCGGCGACAGTACCAGCCCGGCGGGCGTGGTACCCACCGGCACGGTCGCGACCACGCCGCGGCTCGCGGTGTCGATGACGGTCACCGAGGCGCCGCCCTGGTTGGCCACGTACAGCCGGGCCCCGCCGGGGCCGGCGAGGATCGTGCCCGGCAGGCTGCCGACGCCGATGCGGGGCTGCGCGGTGCCCGTCGCCAGCGCGATCGGTGTCACGGTCGCCGAGGTGAAGTCCGCGGTGTACGCGACCGCGTCGCGCACGCTGGCGTCGGTGGCCATCAGCGTGGCCGTCGCCCCGGTGCCCGTGGCCCGCGCACCCCGGTACGGCTCCCCCCGGTACGACGCCGACGCGTGCACCTGGTAGAAGCCGGTGACCACCTGCTCCGGCACGGCCAGGCGCCACCGCACCGTGGCCGAGCCGCCGGGTGCGAGCATCCGTACTCCCGTGGTACCCGCCGCCGTGGCGGTGAACCCGCCCGGCACCGCCAGCGTGACGTCCACAGTGGACACCGCGCGGGTACCGTGGTTGGTCACCACCGCGGTGACCGTGGTGGTGGTACCGGCGCCGGTCACCGCGCCGCCGGTCGCCAGCGTCGAGGTGACCTGGTCCGCCGCCGGTACGAGCTGCCAGCGCTGCTCCGCCGCGCCGGTGCCGTACCGCTGCACGAGGCTGGCGCCGGGCGTACCGCCGGGCGAGGTGAGCACCCGGCCGCTGCTGTCCGAGCGCAGCACGAACCCGTCACCGGACCGCTCCAGCAACCACTTCTGGTCGGCGGACGCGCTGTCGCACGGGGTGGTGACGATGGTCCCGCCGTCGGCGTAGGAGTCGTCCGCCACGGTGGCGCAGCGGCCGTCCGCCGCGGAGACGAGCGTGTACTGGCCGTACCCGTCGACGGAGAGCAGCCACCGCCCGGCGGCTCCGGCGGACGCGGCGCCGGTGACCACCGAGCCCCGCGCGGCGGTCGCACCGGTCACCGTGGCGTAGCTCCCGTCACCGGCGTCACGCAGCTGGTACACCGACCCGCCCGGCACGATCCCCGGGCGCAGGTACCCGGGCGCGTGCCCGACCGCGTCCATCACGGGCTGGAAGTCGGTGTACGCGGCGACCAGCGGGGTACCGCCCCAGTTCTTCTGGGCCAGCGCCCGCAGCGGCGCGAACAGCTTCTGCTCCTCCGCCACCTCGCTCTGCCCGTGCGCTCCCGGCCACAGCGCGATCGCGGCACCCTGGAGGTGCGGGTCGTCCGCCGGGATGGTCTGCCCGCCGCTGAACAGGTTCGGGGTGAACGTCTGGTAGATCCAGCTCGGGTCCGGCGGCGTGTCGTTGGTGAAGTACATGGCGTCGGAGACGTTGACGATGTCGTTGCCGTTGGCCACGATCTGGGCCGGGGTCAGCCGGCCGTCGAACCGGATCCAGTAGTCGACCACGACCTTCGGGTCGAGCCGGGTCGGCATCCCGGTGAACAACTGATCGTTCCACAGGTGCAGGGTGCGGCCCCGGGACTCCTGGTAGGCGGCGACCTGGTTCTGCCAGAGCAGGTACGAGTCCGCGGCCGGGGCGTCCGGGCCGGCGAGCTGGTGCGCCCAGGCGACCAGGGACGGGTAGTTCTCGTACAGGGCGGCGGTGGCGAGGTACTCGTCGCCCCCGCCGTACCACTGCGGCCCCGGCAGCAGGGGCTGCTGCTCGGCGATGATGCTCCGCACGTACCCGAGGGCGGACGGGTCGGCCATGTCGAGGTTGGCCGCGTTGGGCGTACCGGTCGCGTCCCTGGCCTGCAACTCCGGGTGCGCGGCGAGGTAGTAGTCCATGTGCCCCGGCGACGGGTCCTGCTGCGACACCAGCACGTGGTACCGCGCGCCGAACGCGGCCAGCTCGGTCACCTGCGCCGGCGAGTACACCGGTACCGTCGTCGAGTTGTTCTCCGGGTGCACCGTGCTCTCGATGCGCATCTCCAGGTGCAGCACGTTGTACTTCAGGTAGGACATGTCCCGGATCAGCCGTTCGAGCCAGGGGACCGAGAAGTACTTGACGCAGTTGCACAGCGCCACCCCGCGGTACGGGTAGTCCGGCCAGTCGTGCGCGGTGCCCGCCGGTACCGTGGGGTGCTGGTGCAGCAGTTGCAGCACGGTGCGGGTACCCCAGAAAGCACCGGCGTCGGTGGCCGCGCTGACCACCAGGCTGCCGCCCGCGGCGATGGTGTAGCCCTCGGCCGCGGGCGTCACGGTCGGGTCCAGCCGCAGCACGATGTCGTGCGGGCGCGGCCGGTCCGTCGTGACCGGCACCGCGCGGCCGGCCAGATCGGTGAGGTCGGCCGCGAACGTGGTCGCGGTGGCCCGCAACGCGGGCGCGGCGGCC
>DATEJJ010000638.1:0-3769 GCA_035278125.1 Rugosimonospora sp. | reverse complement strand
CTCCGCGCCGGCACCGCGACCGGGCGTCCTGCCCCGCCCCCTGCCGCCCCCGCCGGCCGGTGCCCACGCGCCGGTCACCAAGCCCCTGCCGGCGCCGATCGTGGCCGCCGACTCCAGCCCGGATCCGGAGCTGACCGCGGGCTTCAACGACAACTCCATCGCGGACCACGGGACCACCCAGCTCACCATGACGATCTCGCGCACCGACACGGGATCCGCCGCCACCGGGCTGGCCTTCACCGTGACGCTGCCCAGCGACCTGGTGCTCTTCGACAGCAATGCCAGTACGACGTGCGGCGCGGGTATCGCGACGGGTACCCAGGGCGGCAGTACCGTCGCCCTGTCCGGCGGCACGATGGCGATCGCGATCTCCTCCTGCACCGTGTCCGCGACGGTGACCTCCACCGCGTCCGGCAGCTACGAGGTCACCAGCGACAGCGTGAGTAACCTGTCCGGCCTGCTGAACACGGTCACCAGGCAGACGTTGGCGGTCACCCCGGCGGACGCCCGGTTGAGCGCCTCGTTCTCGCCCGGCACGCTGCCCCGGGGCCACGTCACCACGCTGACCTTCAGCCTGGCGCGTACCGACACCAACCTGAGCGGGGCGCAGTCCGGCCTGGGCTTCGGGCTGACCCTGCCGACCGGGCTCGTGGTCGCCACGGGTACCCGTACCGACGGCTGCGGCGGGACGCTGACGGCCGCCACCGGGCAGCGCGACGTGACCCTGTCCGGCGGCAGCCTCACCGCCTCGCACAGCTCCTGCACCATGTCGCTGAAGGCGACCGCCGCCGGCGCCGGGCACTACACGGTCAACCCGGGCAACGTGACCTCGGTGACCGGCGTGACCCCGTTCTTCGGCGGCTGCGAGGGCCTGACACCCGGGCTGCGCCCGCACACCATCTGCGGCGCGCACCTGACCGTCACCATGGCACCACCGCCCACCGAGGTCACCGCCGTCGCCGGCGTCGCCTCGCTCACCGCGTCCTGGACACCGCCGCTGGACACCACCGGCATCACCGGGTACCTGGCCCTGGCCGACCCGGGGGCGGCCTGGTGCACCACCACCGGTACCTCGTGCGTGATGGGCGGTACCGCGGGCGTCACGTACACGGTGACCGTGATCGCGCTGTCCAGTTCGCTGGGGAACTCCGACGTGGCCGGGCCGTCCAACGAGGTGACCCCGACCGGCCCGCCGGTACCCGCCACGCCGCCGGGCACCTCGCTGACCCTGACCACGGACAAGGGCCTGATCACCACGGTGAGCCCGAGCGAGCACCTGGTCGTGATCGGCACCGGCTTCGCCGCGTACTCCACCGCGGTGATCGTGATCTACTCGAACCCGGTCGTGCTGGGTACCACGGTCACCGACGCGCACGGCGACTTCAGCAAGCCGGTGACGGTACCCGCGTCCCTGACCGCCGGGCACCACACCGTGGTGGCCAGCGGGGTCGACCCGCGCGGCCTGCCGCACTTCCTGCACATGGGTGTCGACGTCGCGCAGGAGGATGCTGACGACGACGGCGAGGGCGGTGGCGATGATCTCGCCCACACCGGTACCGACGCCGCCAGCCTCCTGCTCGCGGGTGGCGTGCTCACCCTGACCGGCCTGCTCGCCCGCCTGGGCGGCCGGCGGCCCGGGCGCCGCCGCTACAGCGGCTTGAAGTAGTGCCCGATCATGTACGCCAGCACCCCACCGCCGATCTTCGCGCCCTGCAGGTCGGCGGTGCGGGTGTGGATGCCGCCCCAGACGCGGGCGTTGATGACCTCGGTGAGCGCCTGGGAGAAGCTGGTGAAGTAGCGGGTGGCTCCGGCGTCCGCGCTGTACGCGCTGAACGACATCCGGTCGGTGTGGAAGAAGTACGCCATGGCGCCCATCGACGCGGCGGTGAAGCAGGTGTGGCCGGAGGTGTAGTCCGGGTGCGGCGGCGTGACCAGCAGCGGCTGCCAGTTCGGGTCGGCCACGGTGGCCGGGTTGCCGTCGGTGTCGGCCAGCTGGATCGCGGTGATCGGCCGCCAGCGCAGCCAGTGCTCCTTCTCGTTGAAGCACGCGATGGTGGCGTCCTCCTCGGTCAGGTCAACCATGGCGAACATCCGCGCCGCCTGCAGCACGTTCAGCCCCTGGTTGGTGGCGACCTGGCGCTTGATCTCCCACTCGGCCAGGTGCCGGTCGTGCCACCAGATCGCGGCCTGGGTCTGGTCCGCGGTCCGGGTGGTGCTGTTCTTCGCGCCGATGGACTCGACCTCGTTGATGTCCTTGGCGTACTGGGCGCTGGTCAGCGCGGGCGGGCCGGCGGTGCGGAACATCGACGCGCTGGGGATGAGGAACGGCTTGGTGTGGCCGACCCAGTCACCCTGGTTGGCGTTGGTGGGCGGGGTGGGGCGCCACTGGCCCGGCGCGGTACCCACCGGGAACGCCTCGTTGCCGAATGAGCCGTCGTTCTGCCGTGCGGCGATCATCGCGGCCGCGGCCTGCGCGCCCACGCTGATGCCGCCCTGCTTGGCGGTGCCGTCCGGGATACCGGCCAGGTACTGGTCGTACTGCGTCTGCAGCGCGGTCTGCTGTGCCGGGAACATCGACAGGAGTACCTGGAACGCCGCGGTCGCCACGGCTGCGTCGGTGGACTCGGTACCGGTCGCCGGCGGCGCGACCAGGTACGGCTGGTAGGGCTTGCCCGCGATCGCGTTCACCGCGTCGTAGATGGCCCCGTGCACCATCGCGAAGCTGCGCGCCTGTACCTGCGGCTGCTGCTGGGCCACGTCCCAGATCGCGGTCTGCGCGTTGATGTCCCAGGTGATGACGGAATTGGGTGTGGCGGCCGCCGCGGGCGCGAGAAGCGACCCCGGCGCGATGGACGATGCGAGCGCGACTGCGCCGATGAGGGCCGCGCACAGGATGCCGTGGCGGCGATTCCGGCCTGGACTTGGCATGCACTCTCCCTGCTGACTGAGCGATCAGTTCGCCATTTCGGCGTGAATTGCACAGGAGTCGAGGGTGACCCGTAGCAAAGACCGTATCGGCCCGGCAAGCCGAAAGCCATTGATCAATTGGTACGAGTATGTCAAGAGTGCCGTGGTCTATTTCTCGCGCCGGTACGCCAATTCGCCTGCCGTTTTCCGTGCGGTGGAATGCCCGTCACCGGGGCAGCTCACCGGGGCAGTGCGACACCCGCCAGCGCCACCACGGTACCCACCGCGGCGGCGCACACCAGGGTGAGTACCACGCCCCGGCGCAGCGCGAGCAGCAGTACCGCCGCGCCGGCGAGCACCGCGTACTGCCAGGGCCGCTCCAGCGCGGCGACCAGCGGTACCACCGAGCCGAGGATCGCGCCGATGGCGGCCGGCCCGGCTCCGTCCAGGAAGGCGCGGGCCCGCGTGTCGTCGCGCAGCCGGTCGAAGTGGCGCGCGCCGAGCAGGACGAACGCGAACGAGGGGCTGAACGCCACCGCCGCGGCCAGCAGCCCGCCGCCCACCCCGGCCGCGGCGTACCCGACGGCGGCCACCGTGTGCACCACGGGTCCCGGGGTGACCTGGCCCAGCGCCACCGCGTCGAGGAACTGCGCCGGGCTGAGCCACCGGTACCGGTGCACCGCGTCGTTCTGCATCAGCGGGATGATCACGAACCCGCCCCCGTACGACAGCGCGCCCACCTTCAACGCCACCCAGGCCAGCGGCAGCAGGGTACCCGCGCCCGCCCCGCCGGCCGCCAGCACCGGTACCAGCCCGCGCCCGGACGCCCGCCAGGCGCGCTGCGCCGCCGCTTCGGCCACCC
>DATEJJ010000637.1:0-2788 GCA_035278125.1 Rugosimonospora sp. | reverse complement strand
GGGTCGCCGCTGCTGACCGAGCGGGAGCGCGAGGTGCTGCGGCTGGTGGCCGAGGGGTACAGCAACAGCCGGATCGCCGAGCAGCTCTACATCTCGCCGAAGACGGCCAGCGTGCACGTGTCCCGGATCCTGGCCAAGCTGGCGGTCGCGAACCGGGTGGAGGCGGCCAGCGTGGCGCGCCGGCTGGGGCTGGTGTGAGCCGCGCCCGAATCCGCGCGACCTGACAAACGGCGGATGCAACCGCCGCCGCAAAGGTCGGACGTACGTGTACGCGGGTAAGGCTCGGCGCCGGGGTCGTGGCGCGCCCACAAGGCGGCACCGCCGACCCCGGCGACACTCGTCAGGTACGCGCCAGCACGACCGTGGCGTCACCCCGGCCGAAGCCGAGCAGGGTGCCGTCCGGGCTGTACGCGAGGGGCAGCACCACCGTGGGGCCCCAGCCGGTCTCCTGGTCGTACGAGGTGCGCAGGGTACCGGTGGCCGGGTCCCACACCTGGATGACGTGGGTGAACCCGGAGGACGAGGCGAGTGCGGTACCGCTGCCCGCGAACGCGACGCCCTGCACGAACCCGTTCGGGTCGCCGGGCAGGGTCCTTACCAGGCTGCCGTCGGCCACCCGGAACACCTGCACGTTGTTCCCGAACGTCGACTCGCCGACGGCCAGCAGCGTGCCGTCCCCGGAGAACGACAGCGAGCTGGCGCTGCCCGCCGGCAGGGTACGCAGCAGCGTACCGTCCACAGTGGAGTACAGGTTGACCGTGGAGCTGGCGCCCGGTACGGCGACGACGGTACGGTCCCGCGAGATGGCCAGCGGGCCGGTCGGCGTACCGGCGGTCACCGCGCGCAGCAGCGTACCGTCCGATACCCGCCAGAAGCGGAGTGCACCGTCCATTCCGGACGAGATGAGCGTCGCCCCGTCCGCGGTGAACGCAGCGCCGGTACTGCCACCCGCGTGCCCCGGCAGGGTGAGCACGCCCGCGCCGGTGCCGGTACGCCAGAGCCGGATCGTGGTGTCCACAGTGTCCGGTGGGGGCGAGCCGGCGGCGGTGGCCACGAGCGTGCCGTCGGGCGAGAACGCGACCGCGTTGATCCGGTCGGTGTGCCCGGCGAGGGTACGCACGACCGAGCCGTCCACGGTACGCCAGAGCTTGGCGGTGGTGTCGTCGCTGCCCGAGGCGAGCAGGGTGCCGTCCGGCGAGAACGCCACCGCGCGTACCGCACCGGTGTGCTCGCCGACGATGCCCTGCGGGGTGCCGTCGGACGGCTGCCACAGCTGCACGTGGCTGTCGAACCCGCCGACCGCGACGAACGGCGGCGTGGTACCCGCGGCCGACCCGCCGTACGCGAGGCTGCTCGGCGAGCCCTTGAACGAACCGGCCAGGGTGCGTTGCAGCGCGCCGGTGGCGACCGTCCACAGTCGCACGTCCACGGTGCCGCCGGCCGACGCCAGGGTGCGCCCGTCCGGCGAGAACGCCACGGCGTACACGGTGTCGGTGTGGTTGAGGGTACGGATCAGGGTGAAGGTGCCGGTACGCCACAGCCGGACGGTGCCGTCCCAGCTGCCCGAGGCGAGGACCGTACCGTCCGGCGAGAACGCCACGCTGCTGACGAAGAAGGTGTGCCCGGTGAGGGTACGCAGCAACGCCCCGTCCGCCACCCGCCAGACGCGTACCGTCTGGTCCGCGCTGCCGGACGCGAGAGTGGCGCCGCCGGGTGCGAACGCCACGCTGAACACCTGGTCGGTGTGGCCGGTGAGGGTACGCAGCAGCGCGCCGTCGCTGATCCGGTACAGGTTCACCTGCCCGCTGGCGTTACCGGTGGCCAGCGTCGTACCGTCCGGCGAGACCGCCACCGAGTACGCCAGCCCGCTGGTCGCCGGTACCTTGAAGTCCCGCACGAACGAGCCGTCGTCCACCCGCCACAGCTTGACGTTGGCGCTCGGGTCGCCGAACACGAACTCGCCGCCGGAGGCCAGGAACTTGCCGGCCGGGGTGAAGGCGACGGAGTTCACCCCGCCGTCGTGCGCCGCGAGCGTGTGCAGCAGCCGGTGGTCGGATACCCGCCACAGCTTCACCGTGTCGTCCTGCGCGGCGGTGGCCAGGGTCTGCCCGTCCGGCGAGACGGCGACCCCCTGGACCCCGGTGGTACCGCCGCCGAGCCAGGCGACCGGCGGCGGGCCCTGCGCGTGCGCGGGCGGCGCGACCGCCACCACGGAGGCGGCGGTGAACAGCAGGGCGGCGGTGGCGCTACGCCACCGGTGGGTGCTCGGCATGGCCAGTTCACTCACCTTCCGGTGTCCGTCACGGTGGAAACCGGGACAGGATGGCAGCCGGCGCTGTAACGCCGCTGACACCGCGCTGGAACGGGCACCGATAGCGTGAGGTCGATCAGAATGGGCGGGAGCGGTGCGGACGTGCAGGTAAGGCTTCTGGGGCCGGTGGACGTGACGGTGGGGGGTGTCCCCCGGCCGGTGTCCGGGGTGCGGCGCAAGGCGGTACTGGCGGCGCTGGCGCTGCAGCCGGGCCAGGTGGTCAGCGCGGACCGGCTGGCGGACATCGTCTGGGGTGGCGCGGCGGCGGCGCTGAACACGCTGCAGAGCCACGTCTCGCACCTGCGCCGGGTGCTCGGCGAGCCGGGGGCGATCCGCGCCCGCCCGCCGGGGTACCTGCTCGATCTCGGCCCGGACGGCACCGACGTGCAGACAGCCGAGCGGCTCATCCACGAGGCCGCCGCCAGTACCGACCCGGGTCGTCGCGCGTCGCGGCTGCGCGACGCGATGGCGCTGTGG
>DATEJJ010000636.1:0-6456 GCA_035278125.1 Rugosimonospora sp. | reverse complement strand
AGCCCGGGTCCGGCGGCACGGATGCGGTCACTGACCTGATCCCCCCCGGGGGCGCGGCTTGTCGCGGTCTGCGTGTCGCCGGCCGGATCAGTGCTCTCGGGCATGTGCCAGGACCCCCTCCATCAGATGGATCTTGCTGTTCCGGCAGTGGTTCGTCTCGGTACCGTCGAACCGCCCGTACTCGAAGTATCGGTTGGCCGCGTGCCCGCCACCGCAGAAGCCGAAGTAGGCGCATTCGGCGCGGCACGCCTCCACCCCGTCGAGGTACTCGGCGATCCAGCCGGTGGGCGCGGCGGACACTCCGCTCAGGATGGCCGACAGGGGCCGTTCCAGCACGTTTCCGGAGGCGAAGTCGCCGTACCCGCGATCCCCGAAGCCGGCCAGCTCGGGGGATAACAGCACCACCCGGCCATCCTGCGCGATCACCGGGACCGGGTCCAGGCGCCGAGGTAACAGCTCGTCGGCGGTACCGTCCAGCGCCGCGCCGAGGTAGCGCAGCGCCCACTCCACCTCGCGTACCTCCAGCCGCGGGTCGGCCCGCCAGGCCGCGGTCAGCTCCGCCCAGAACGCCACCACCGCGTCCGGGTCGTGCGCGTTGGAGCGGGCGTTGACCCCCTCCCGCTCCTCGACGTTGATGCCCAGCGCGTGGCAGCCCAGATCGAGAAAGAAGTCGTACAGCCGCGCGGCCAGCCCCGGGCGCGGGTCGGAGACCACGCACAGCGCCGCGAAGTCGAGGCCGTTGCGGCGCAGGGCGGTGATGCCGCGCATGATCTGCTGGTACGCCGGCCGCCCACCGCGGGACACCCGCTGCGCCGTCAGCGGCTCCGGCCCGTCGATGCTCACGCCGAGCCGCACCTCGTGGCCCGCGAAGAACTCGCACCAGGCGTCGTCGATCAGGGTCGCGTTGGTCTGCACGTGGTGCTCCACGCCCTCGAACGGCGCCATCAGCGCGGCCAGGTGGTCCGGCCCGGCGGCCAGCGGCTCGCCGCCGTGCCAGACGACCGAGAAGCGCTCCACCTGCCGCGCCCAGCCGTTCACCGTCCGGGCCGTCGCCCGCGCCACCTCCGGCGCCATCCGCCGGTCGACGGCGCGCTGCGGCAGGTAGCAGTAGGCGCAGTCGAGATTGCACAGGGTCGTCGGCTGCATGATGACGTACGACGGCACCTCCGCGATGCCGCGCATGCCCGTCCATACCGGCGACCCGTGCCCGGCGGTCGCCTCCGACGGCACGATGTCCTCCCGCCTTGAGGGCGTGTCGCTCCAGCGTAGGGGCTGGAGACAAGTCCGGAAAGCGGCTCGGGGCAGCGGCGCTCAGCCTCGGGTGTACGAACCCACCATCTGGACCGAGCCGTTACCCTCGATGATCTCTCCGGCCGCCCATGCCTCCACCTTGCGCCCGGTCAGGTACGCCAGGGCCCGGTCGGCGTCGTCGGCGCTGACGATCGCGAACATGCCCACGCCCATGTTGAAGGTGCTCTCCATCTCCGGACCCTCGATCCGGCCCTTCGTCTGCACCAGGTCGAAGATGGGCGCGGGCCGCCACGCGGACCGGTTCACCACGGCGTCCATACCGTCGGGCAGGACGCGGGACAGGTTGCCCGGGATGCCGCCGCCGGTGACGTGCGCGAAGGCGCGTACCTCGCACTCGGTCACCAGGGCCAGGCAGTCCGGCGTATAGATCTTGGTCGGGGTCAGCAGCTCCTCGCCCAGGGTGCGCTGCCGGCCCAGGTCCTCGACCACGGTGTCGAGGCGCAGCCGGGCCGCACCGCCGAGCAGCACGTGCCGCACCAGCGAGTACCCGTTGGAGTGCAGGCCGCTGGAGCCCATGGCGATCACCACGTCGCCCAGCTCCACCTTGTCCCGCCCGAGGATCTCCTCCTCCTCCACGACACCCACCCCGGTGCCGGAGATGTCGTAGACGTGCGGTGCCATCACGCCCGGGTGCTCGGCGGTCTCCCCGCCCAGCAGCGCGCAGCCGGCGGCCTTGCAGCCGTCCGCGATGCCCGCGGCGATCTCCGCGACCTTCTCCGGTACCACCTCGCCGCAGGCGATGTAGTCGAGCAGGAACAGCGGCTCGGCACCGCAGGCCACGAGGTCGTCCACCACCATCGCGACCAGGTCGATGCCCACCGTGTCATGGATGTCCATCTGCTGGGCGATGGTGAGCTTGGTACCCACGCCGTCGGTGGAGGAGGCCAGCACCGGCTTGCGGTACTTCTTCGCGTCCAGGCGGAACAGGCCGGCGAAGCCGCCGATCTGGCTCACCACCTCGGGGCGCAGGGTGCGGTGCACCTTCGACTTCAGCAGCTCCACCGCCTGCTCGCCCGCGTGGATGGACACTCCCGCGTCGGCGTACGTCACGGTGCGCTTACGGCTGGTGCGGCCGTTACCAGCATTCCACGGCTGGCGCTCGGCCTCGGCGCGCTCGCTCACGTCCGTCACTGTTCTCCCCTTGTCGCGGCTTCCCCGCCCCTGAAGAGCGCGTCCACCTCGCCCGCCGTTACGGGCTGCGTTGGCTCGGTTGCTTTACTTAGGGCCGCAGCAGCGCGTTCGCGCCCCCCGGGCTGCGGTACAGGTTGGGGCCGTCGTTGTGCGCGCGGTGGTGGTCGGGCGGGTTCCCGCCCGCGTGCACGCGGCGACCGACACCCTCCAGTACGTGTTTGCCGATGAGATCCTCGGCAGGCAGGCCGATCGGGTACTCGCCGTCGAAGCAGGCCCGGCACAGCCTGGTCTTGGGCTGTTCGGTGGCGGCGATCAGGCCGGTGAGTGAGACGTATCCGAGCGAGTCGGCGCCGATGGAGCGGCGGATTCCGTCGATGTCCAGGCCGTTGGCGACCAGCTCGGCTCGGGTGGCGAAGTCGATGCCGTAGAAGCACGGCCACTTCACCGGGGGCGAAGAGATCCTGATGTGTACCTGCAGGGCGCCGGATTCGCGCAGCATGCGGACGATCGCGCCCTGCGTGTTGCCCCGGACGATGGAGTCGTCCACGACGACCACCCGCTTTCCGCGGATGACGTCGCGCAGCGGGTTGAGCTTCAGCCTGATGCCCAGCTGCCGGATGGTCTGCGACGGCTGGATGAAGGTGCGGCCCACGTACGGGTTCTTGACCAGGCCGGCCGCGTACGGGAGGCCGGACTCGTCGGCGTACCCGATGGCGGCCGGGGTGCCGGACTCGGGTACCGGGATGACGAGGTCCGCGTCGACCGGGTGCTCGCGCGCCAGCTGGCGGCCGATCGCGACCCGGGTGGCGTACACGTTGCGCCCGGAGATGGTGGTGTCCGGCCGGGCGAGGTACACGTACTCGAACAGGCAGCCCTTGGGCTCGGGGTTGGCGAAGCGGCTGGAGCGCAGCCCCTCGTCGTCGATGGCGATCAGCTCGCCCGGCTCGATCTCGCGCACCACGCTCGCGCCCACGATGTCCAGGGCGGCGGTCTCGCTGGCCACCACCCAGCCGCGCTCCAGCCGGCCGAGTACCAGCGGGCGCACCCCGTGGGCGTCGCGCGCCGCGTACAACGTGTTCTCGTCCATGAAGACGAAGCTGAACGCGCCCCGCAGCGTCGGCAGCACCTTCATGGCCGCGGCCTCGACCGACAGGTCGGGGTGCGCCGCCAGCAGCGCGGTGACCAGCGCCGTGTCCGACGTCGCGCCGTCCTCGGCCGCGACCTCGCCGGCCAGTTCGGCGGTGTTGACCAGGTTGCCGTTGTGGGCCATGGCGATGGTGGTGCCGGACGCGCTCGCCTTGATGGTCGGCTGGGCGTTCTCCCAGGTCGACCCGCCCGTGGTGGAGTAGCGGGTGTGCCCGATGGAGAGGTGGCCGCGCAGGCTGGCCAGGGTCGGCTCGTCGAAGACCTGCGCGACCAGCCCGAGATCCTTGTAGACCACCACGCCGGAGCCGTCGCTCACCGCGATGCCGGCAGCCTCCTGGCCCCGGTGCTGCAGCGCGTAGAGGCCGAAGTAGGTGAGCTTGGCGACCTCTTCACCGGGTGCCCACACACCGAACACACCGCAAGCGTCCTGCGGGCCGGGGCGTTGCGGGTCAAGGTCGTGGCTCAATCGGCCGTCGCCTCGGGGCACCTGCAGCTCCTTAAGCCTTCGTCCGGCCGTTGCTGGGGTCTCCCCCGGCCACAGTGTACGCGGTTTGGCCGTTACCGCCGACAGTCACGTTGCGCGTGTGGCAGGTGGTGGAGCGCGACGAGACGGGTGCGAAGCGTGTTCACCGCGGGCGCCACAGGGGCAGCAGCGCGGAGATGTCGGTACGCGTCCCGCTCGCCCGGACACGGCCGGTACGCGTGGCCTCGCCCCAGGTGAGGCGTCCGGTGGCGAGCGTCACCCAGGTGAGCGGATCCGTCTCGATGACGTTCGGCGGGGTACCGCGCGTGTGCCTCGGTCCGGCCACGCACTGGACCGCTCCGTACGGCGGAACCCGCACCTCCACCGAACGACCGGGCGCCCGCGCCGCCAGGTCGGCCAACAACATCCTTACGGCGTCCCGGAGATTTTCGCGCGCGGGCTCGAATCCACCCTCCAACGCGGCGACGACGGCGGATACGGCGTCTGGATTAGGGTGCGGAGGGGACACGTCGGGACGATACGACCCTGGAATGTGTCACTTCGTCGCGCCCCTACCTTTCGTCTACTGGACAGACAAGGCATAGTGGCCCACGGTGCACCTGCACGGGGGGTGGTCAAACTGGGAAGGCGGTGGACGTGACTACGCACCGACGGGCCTGGACCCTGCGCACTGGAGTTGTCGCGGCCCTCACGATCGTGACACTCAGTAGTATCGCAGCTACTCCCGCCTTAGCGGACGACACTCAGCCCGGGGTGCAGGTTACGGGTACCAGCACGGCCACCATGAGCAAGGGTGGCACGTCCACGATCACCTACTCGGTGACCCCACCCACCGGCAGTACCAGCGCCAAGGTCAGCATCACGATCACCTCCGGGGCGCTGTCCAACTACGTGACGCTCAACAATGACGGCGCCGACTGCGGCGGGTCGAGCTGCAGCGTGCTCAAGACGATCAGCCAGGCGACCCCGTACAACCTCGTGGTCACCGCGGCCAACGCCAGCACCAGCGCGGTGACCGGCACCATCACGATCAAGGCGGCGCTGTTCCCGTCGATCGGCGGGACGCCGAACTCCGACACCCAGTCGCTGACCATCAACCCGGTGGCCGCGGCGCCCACCAGCCCGTCGCCGACCGTCAGCAGCGTGCCCTCGCTCAGCGGCGTGGTCAAGGACAGCTCCACCGGTATGCCGATCGCCGACGCCGAGGTGCAGCTGCGCGACGACGCCCAGCACACCTGGTCGACCGGCTCCAACGCGAAGGGCCAGTACACCTTCCGCTCGACCACGGACAAGCCCATCGTGCCGGGCACCCTGGTGGTGGGCGTGATCAAGGACGGGTACCAGCCGTACACGCGGAACGTCACCGGTGCCGCGGGCCGGTCCATCACGGGTTTCGCGCTGACCATGGTCACGGCGGCGGCGAGCACCTCCCCGCTGCCGGCCGACAGCCAGCAGGCCGGCGCCGACCCGAACGCGGCCGCGGGCAACAGCGGTGCGGCGGCGAACACCAACAACGCCGCGAACGGCGGTGGGGGCAGCAGCTTCTCGCTGATCCTGATCATCCTCGGCGCGCTGCTGGTGCTGCTCGGCGTCGGCGCGATCGTGCTGATCCTGCTGCGCCGCAAGGACGACGGCGGAGAGCCCGACGGCGGCGGTGACAGCACGGATCCGGGGCCGCGGCGCGGTGCGGCGGCGCCGGTACCGGCGGCCCAGGGCGCGTACCGCGGTGCTCCGCAGGACGCCACCATGGTCGCCCGCAGCGTGTCGCCGGACGCGCCCACCGCCATGATCCAGCGCACGCCGCCGCTGGACGAGTACCCCGACCCGTACAACGCGCCGCTGCCGCCGCGCTCGCCGCAGCCGGCGTACGGGACGGGCGGGTACGGGCAGGGCTACCCGCAGCCGGCGGGTTACGACAACGCGCCCACGCACCCGGACCGGCAGCCGTACCAGGAGCAGGGCGCCGGCTACGGCAGCGGGTACCCGACGAGCGGCGGGTACGGGGACAACGGCTACCAGGAGAACACGTACGGCGGCGGGTACGGCAGCCCGCCACCTCCGCCGGCCGCCGACCCGTACGCGGCGCCGGAGCAGGAGTACGCCGGCCAGGGGTACGGCAACCAGTACGCCGCCGGGCAGCAGCCCCGGGCCGCCGAGCCGACGGGCCTGTACGACCACTACGACCAGACGTACGACCAGCCCCGCGCGGGCAACGGGTACCCGGCGAACGGCGGGTACCCCGCGTACCCGCCGCCGGGCGGCCAGGGCTACGCCAGCAACGGCGCGGGGCAGGGCGGGTACGGCGGTGGCCAGGGCTACGACCAGGTGCCCCGCGGGTACAGCCCGCCCGCGTACGAGCCGGAGGGCGGCGAGTACGACCGCGG
>DATEJJ010000635.1:0-17210 GCA_035278125.1 Rugosimonospora sp. | reverse complement strand
CCGAGCTCAGGCGCGGGGGCGCTGGTACCGAGCGCCGGCCCGGGAGGGGGCGGGGACCCGGTGTCCAGGCGCTGCACCGCTGCCGGCCCGGCGTGCCGGCCCGGCTTGGCGAGCATTGCCGATACGGCGCGGTTGCCCGCGCCCCGCTGCAGCGAGAGGAGGTGCCGGGGGCCGAGCGGACTCCCGCGTACCGGCGCCTCTCCGGTCGCCCGCGCACCGTCGACCGGTGGCCGCGACGCGCGCCTGGGCGCGTCCGGTACCTCGTCGACAGCGCGCTCGCCCGTCACCTTCTCAGATGTAGCAAACCCGGCGGCCACACCGGACGAGGTTCGACCGCGTCAACGGGCAGACCTCGCTGCCCGATCGGGCAACCGCGTCACTGCCGGCCTGCCACCGTGTCCTTGACGACGGCTTTGATGTGGTCGACGCGCTCCCGGATCGCGGCCCGGAAGTCCACCGCCTTCGCTGTCGCCAACGGCTCCACATAGCTGATGCCCTGGGGAGTCTTCTTCGTCGTCAAGAACCATCCGGCCTGGTAGATCCTGCCGTCGACGAGGCGGCGGAGCATCTCCTGGTACCGCTGGTTGTAGGACATGCCATCAAATGCCGGGTCGGGCGGGAACAGCATCGTCGGCTCACGCGGAGCGCGCTCCGTCTCCGCGCTCTCGGCGAGTACGAACACGTACCCGAGCCAGGGTCGTACCTCGCCGAAAGCCTTGTTCCTGGCCTGGGCGGCGTGCGTATCCGTCGCCGTACCCAGCGCCTCCTCGAAGCGGTTGTTGATGTTCTTGCTGACGCTGCCGACCTGCGACTTGAACTCGACGGCGGCGACCAGGATGCCCCGGTACTCGACCACGAGGTCCCACTGCTTGCGGGTGCGGTAGTAGCCCGGCAGGTACGGCTTGCCCTCGAGGATGCGGATGCGGGGCAGTTCGACATCGCGGAACTCGCGAGCGACGAGACTCGTCAGCGTGCCCATGTGGCCGTTGGCGCGTGCGCCACCGCCGGCCTTGCCGCCATCCGTGAGCGCCTCACCCTGCTTACCGCGTTTGAGCCAGAAGTCTTCCACCGCGTGCTGTATCGCGGCGCGGTCCATCTGCGGCCCCCTCCGGAGCGTCCGTATCGGATCAGTCCAGATCGAACTCTTCCAGACCGTACGCGGTGATCGCAGCCCCGGTCGCAGCCTCCCGGTCCCGGCGGCGAAACGCGGTACGCAGGGCACCCGCGACGGTCGCGTCGATGCCGTCCGGCGCGGGTACCCGGATCTGTCTGAGGTACTGCGCCTGGAAGCGCAGCGTACCGCCGCGCATGCGCACGCAGTACGCCTCGATGAACGCCTGTGCGACCCGGGACAGCAGCAGGCCACCGAGCACGTCCATGTCCCACTCGTCGGATACCACGAAGTAGAGGTTGTGATGCGGGTAGTGGCCGCCCGGCTCCAGTACCGGATGGATGGTCGTCTTCATGTCCTGCAGCAGCAGCTTCGGCCGCGCGGTGAGTTCGTGGCCGACCTTGTCGATGGTCCGGTACCAGGTCGCCGGCCGCTGCTTCGCCACGAACCTGCCGCGCAGGGCCGTGGCGTGCGTGGTCAGGTAGGCACGCAGCCGTGGATAGGCGTCGAGGTCGACCAGCGACCCGTCGTCGGCCCACGGGTTGACCAGGTACCGCCCGGACCAGGCGAACGTGCCGCTGGCGATGTCGCGGACCATCGACAGCGGCAGCAGCCGATCCGCCTCGACCGCCTCGCTGTCCGTGGTGACGAACACCTGGTCCGCGCCGGTGGCCACGCCGATGCCGACCCGCGTGCCGGCGTCCGGGCGGTGCAGCGGCGGGAAGTTGTCGTTCAGGTGCTCGACCAGGGCGAGCCGGGCCGGTGAGCCGGCCGGCCACAGATCGTCGCCGGAGAACCAGTGCGGCAACCGGTGTGCCGCGTACCCGACTCCCCGGGTGGACGCGGCCTCGGGTGCGGCCGCCCCGGTGGCTGGCCGGGACCACCTGACCAGGTCCGCGGCCGACGCGGCGTCGAAGGCGGCGTCGGTCTCGGCGACCACCGCGCTGCCCTGCGCGCCGCGGCGAATGACCGAAATCGCCGGGTACGCGGAGACCCGGCTCTCGAAGGCGTCCACGTCGTGCATCGTCCACACCGCATCGACGGCGTAGCCCTCCGTCACGAACCGTCGCAGCGCCGCACCGTACTGGTTGCGCATCCACCGGTCCGCGCAGATGAAGCCGAGGTGGCCGCCCGGGCGCAGTGTGGTCAGGCCGCGCTGCAGGAAGCCGACGTAGACGTCCGCGCGCCCGGTCATCGCGGTCCACCTGCGCCGGTACGCGGTGTTGACCTCGGCCGGGATGTCCTCGATGCGGACGTACGGCGGGTTGCCGATCACGACGTCGGCCGGCACGCTGGCGCGCGGATCCAGGAGGTAGTCCGCCCGCACGACCCAGGTGCGGGCCAGCAGCGCGGCGTCCGCGTCACCGCAGCCGTCCCGGATCAGCGCGCGTTCCACCAGTTCCCGGCAGCGCAGGACGTGCTCGGGCCGCACGTCGAACGCCCGCACGCAGCCACCCAGGTCCCGGAACCGCGCTCCGGTCCGCCGTCGCGCCTCGAGGAGCCGCTCCACCACGGCAAGCAGGAACGCACCCGCGCCAGCCGACGGGTCCACGATCACCTTGCCGACCAGATCCGCCGCCACGGTGTAGTCCACCAGGTCCAGCAGCGTCTCCACGACCCATCGACGGGTGAAGACCTCGCCCGGCGCCGACCGATCCTCGAGGCGGGCGGCCGGGGCCGGCGGGAGCGGCTCGAGGGACCGGATCGGGGGCACCTCGAGACGATATGCCAACGATCACCGTTTATCACCGGCAGCACGCCCGTGTCGCCCGATTCCGGCCGGGTCACTGCCGGCCGGGGAGGTAGCGGGGGACGACCTTGCCGGTGGGGCCGCGCGGGAGGGCGTTGAGGAAGTGCACGTCGCGGGGTACCGAGAAGCGGGCGAGGTACCGGCGCACGTACTCGCGTACCGCCTCGGCGTCCAGCCACTCGCCCGGGTACAGCACGATCCACGCGGCCAGCCGCTGGCCGAACCGGTCGTCGGAGACCCCGCTCACGGTGACGTCGCGTACCTGCGGCAGCCGGGCCAGCAGGTCCTCCACCTCGCCGGGGAACACGTTCTCCCCGCCCGAGATGATCATGTCGTCCTCCCGCCCGTCGACGAAGAGCAGGCCGTGCCGGTTCAGGTGGCCCAGGTCGCCGGTTGCCAGCAGGCCCTCGCGCGTCTCCCGCGCGGCGCCGTCGGTGTACCCCTCGAAGAGCATGTCGTTGCCGACGAAGATGCGGCCGATCCGCCCGGGCGGAAGCGGCAGGCCGTCGTCGCCGAGGATCTCGATCCGGGTACCGCGCGGCGGCCGGCCGGCGGTCTGCGGGTACCGGCACAGCTGGGCCGGGGTGGCGATGCTGATCCAGGACGCCTCGGTGGAGCCGTAGAGGTTGTACAGCACGTCCCCGTGGACCGCCATGAACCGGGTGGCGAGGGCGCCGGGCAGGGCGGCACCGCTCACCGCCACCACCCGCAGGCCGGGCGGGCGGCAGGCGCCGGCCTCCAGCAGCCGCTGCAGCATCACCGGTACCGCGAACAGCGCAGTGCAGCCGTGCCGGTGCAGCGCGGTCAGGGTGGCGCCCGGCTCGAAGCGCCGCTGGAGTACCACGGTGGCGCGCAGGGCGAGCGCCACCTGCAGCGCGGCGTACCCCCAGGTGTGGAACAGCGGGGCGGCGATGAGCATGCGCTCGCCCACCAGCAGCGGGATGCGGGACAGGATGCTGGCCAGCGGCGCCAGGCCACCGGGGTTGGGGCGGCGGGCGCCTTTGGGGGTACCGGTGGTGCCCGATGTCAGCACGATGGTGTGCCCCTCCCCCGGCCGGCGGCCGGACTGGTAGGGGCGTGCCGTGTAGAGCAGGTGCTCCGCCCGGGACGCGGGCAGCGCGATCACGTGGTGCGGCAGCGCGGCCACGTGTTCGGCGAACTCGTTGTCGTGGATGAGTACCCGCAGCCGCTGCTCGCCCGCGACGGTGTGCAGCTGTGCCGGGGACAGGCCGGTGTTGACCAGCACCACATCCACGCCCAGCAGGCTCGCCGCGACCATGCCCTCGACCAGCCCGCCGTGGTTGCGGCACAGCAGCCCGATCCGGTCAACGGCGGCCACGCCGAGCGCGCCGTGCAGGAAGCCGGCCAGCCGTTCACTCCGGCTGCGGAGTTCGCCGTAGGTCAGCCAGCCGCGTTCGTCCACAATGGCCAGTCGGTCCGGGTCGCGGGCCGCGGCGGCGTGGAGTTCACCGGCGAGGCCGTACCCCCAGCGGTGCAGCGCGTACAGCTGGCGAATGGTCGCGCGCGGCGGGCCGGGGGCGAGGACGCCGCGGCGGGCGAGCGTCGCGAGGGTGTACGCGGACTCCACGGGATTCTCCCGACGGGCTCAGGAGAGATCCTCGGCGAAGTCGGCGAGGCGCAGGTGGGCGGTGCGGCGGCGGTACTCGCCGGCCATGCCGGGCCAGTTGGTGACGATCCGGCCGGCCGGGTCGCGGTACCAGCTGCGGCAGGCGGTCCACACGCTGCCGGCGAGGCGCCGCTGCAGTTCGGTGTCGTAGTCGCCGGCCACCTCGGCGCGGACCTCCAGTGGCCCGCGCCCGGCGGCGAGGTGCCGGACCGCCTGCACGATGTAGCGCGCCTGCGCCTCCTGGAAGTAGATGACCGACGTATTGCCGGTGTTGGTGTTGGGTCCGTACACGAGGAACAGGTTCGGGAAGCCGGGGACGGTCATGCCGAGGTACGCGTACGGGCCGCCCTGCCACACGTCGGCGAGCTTGCGGCCCTCGCGCCCGACCACCGTGATCGGGGCGAGGAAGTCGGTCGCGGCGAAGCCGGTGGCGTACACGAGCACGTCACACCGGTGCTCGACACCGTCCATAGTGCACACACCGGTCGGGGTGATCTCGCGGACCGGCTCGGTGACCAGGTCCACATCGGAGCGTCGCAGGGTGGGGTACCAGTCGCTGGTGAACAGCACCCGCCGGCAGCCGAGCGGGTCCGCCGGGGCGAGCCGGGCGCGCAGCCGCGGATCGGGTACCTGCCAGCGCAGTTGCGCCGTGGCCACGCCGCGCAGCAGCGCGTGGGCGGACCGGTTGCCGGTGACGGCGAGGCCGGTGAGTAAGGTCAGCGCCCAGATGCCGCCCCGGGACACGCTCATCAGCGCGGGTGCGCGCCGGTACGCGGTCCGGCGCACCGGACCGTACCGGCGGTTCGGCTTGGGCAGCGCCCAGGGCGCGGAGCGCTGGAAGACCGTGACCCGGGCGGCGCGACCCGCGATCGCGGGTACCACCTGGATGGCGCTCGCGCCGGTACCGATGACACCCACCCGGGCACCGTCGATGCGTACCGTGGGGTCCCAGCGGGCGGTGTGCATGGCGGTACCGTGGAACCGGTCGGCGCCGGGCAGGTGCGGCGTCACCGGGCGGGAGAGCTGCCCGACCGCGGGTACCAGCACGTCGGCGGTGAGTTCTTCGCCGGCCGCGGTGCGTACCAGCCAGCGGCGCCCGGCATCGTCCCAGCGCGCCTCCGTCACCTCGGTGTCCGGCCGCAGCGCTTCGGTCAGCCCGAAGTCGGCGATGCAGCGGTCGAGGTAGGCGCGGATCTCGGCGCGCGGCGGGAAGCGGCAGGACCAGTCGGGGTTGGGTGCGAACGAGTAGGAGTACAGCGAGGCGGGGATGTCGCACGCGCAGCCGGGATAGGTGTTGTCCCGCCATACCCCACCGGCCCGGTCAGCTTTCTCCAGGATGAGCAGGTTGTCGAAGCCGGCGCGGCGCAGCAGCGCGGCCACGGCGATACCGCCGAATCCGGCACCGATGACCAGGACGCGCGGGCCACGCGCCCGTTGACTCATCGCAAGGCCACCATCTCGTGCAGCGCCGTGCCGGTCCGCTCCTGGGTGGCGCCGTCGACAACCGCGCTGAGGGTGAAGTCCGAGCGGAACCGGAAGTAGCCGGGACGGCCGACGACCGCGCGCAGGAGTGGCTTCACCACCCGGTTGCGCGCCACCGGCAGGTCGTCGAGCAGGTCGTGGGCGTGCACCACGGCACGCACGTCCAGCCGCAGGTCCAGCTGGTCCGCGACGGCCAGGTGCAGCGAGTCGGGGTACGGGCGCCGCACCGTGGCGTCGAACCGCGGGTTGCCCGGCGTGACCGTCACCTGACCGGTACTGAGCACCACCGAGTCCTTGTACGCGAGCATCAGCGGCGTGACCCAACTCGCCCCGTACCCCGGTGTGGTGAGCACGGAGGCGTAGACGAGAGTGAGGTCGTCGGCGTAGATCCGGCCCCAGTACCAGCGGTCGATGATGCGTTTCATGTCGGCCACGCCCCAGTTGTGGTCGTGGTACCCGCGCCCGCGTGCGTCCATTGTGGTGTCTCCCACGCGCACGGTCCCGGTCACCGCCGCCCGCGGCGCGCCGACCACCCAGGCGAAATACTCCACGTCGCCGTAGAGTGTCTTGCCGTCCCCCGGCATCCACGCGGGTACCTCGCTGCGGAAGGTCAGGTCGAGGGCGATGTCCTCCTCGGCCAGCCGCAGCCGGTGTACCGGCAGCCCGCTTTCCGCGGCGTCGAGCACGGCGGAGTTGGGTCCGATGTGGACCTCGCAGCGCTCGGGCGAGGTGCTCACCGCGTGCGCCGGGTAGCGCTTCACGAGCGTGCGCCGGGTGCCGTCGGGCGCGTAGACGTGCACCTCCACGCCCGGCTTGCGGGTGACCAGTTCGCGCGACTGGAGGAAGGCGACGACGAGGTACCCGTTGTCCAGGACGGCGTCGAAGTACCAGTGCTCGAAGGCGTACCGGTGCCGGGCGAGGTGCGCGCCGTTCCCGCCCGCGGGTACCGGCCGGATCACCTCGTCCCGGCGCCCCGGCCCGGTCCAGGTTTCGACGATGGTGCGTGCTGCCATGCGTGTGCTCCCTTCGGGGTCAGCGGCGCAGTCCACTGCTGGCGTCGAAGGCAGCCTGCCGGCCTGCCATCTGGACGCGGTACCAGTTCTCCCGGTGCCAGCACTGGACGCGCTCGACCAGCCGCTCGACCCCGGGTACCGCGCGGCGCGCCAGTTCCAGCCCGGTGACCAGCGGGATACGGGCCAGCGGGAGCGCCAACCACGGCCACGCGCGCGGCATCGCGTACCGGCGGCGGGTACGCGGAGCCATGTACAGCGCGGCGTACGCCGAGTAGATCCGGAAGTTGTACGCCGCGCGCACCCGCCCCCACCCCACCGTCTCCGGCCGCGGGGCGAAACCCGCCGGGAACGACTCGATGAGTTCCGCGCCGTGCGGGCCCGCGTCGTAGGAGCGCGCGACGATCGTCATCGCCAGGATCTGCAGGCACTCCCCGATCGAGGCGGGATACCAGCGCGGCTGCACGCCGAGCAGGTACCCGAGGTACCGCTGGAAATGCAGCAGCGCCCGCATCTCCGCCGGCGTCGTCTGGTAGCCCAGCAGCCACAGCGCGAGCGCGGGCGCGACACTGCCGCCGATGAGAGTGAGCAGCATGTAGCCCTGGCTGATCGGCAGCCCCCACCGCTGCGCGTCCCACTCCTCGTGCGCGGCCACCCGGCGGCGCACCGACACGTGCATCACCCGCACCAGCATCGCCGTGGTCCGGCCGGCGCTGCCGGGCCGCAGCAGCGCGCCGGGTTCCGAAACGTCCATCCAGAACCGGCACGTCTCCAGGAACCGGCGCAGCGCGTTGTCGCCCGCATACCCTCCGGTCAGCGACAGCGGCAGCGCCACCGCCGCCTCGGTGTAGATTTCCAGCGTGGTGGCCCCGGCGACACTGAACAGCATCGTGCCCCAGCGACGCCAGATCGCGGCCCCCTGCTCGACCAGGTCCGGATCGACCCACTCCGGCCGCTGCTCGAACTCGGCGAACAGCCGCCGCATCGACGCCGGCGCATCGGGTACGGCGTCCACGCCGCTGCGCAGGGCGAGGTCGAGCATGGCGCGCCCGTGCTGGTGCCCGTGCCGCCGTTGGGGGTGCTCGGCTCCGCCAGAACCCGGCTCCGCCTGCGCTCCTCCGGGCGGCCCGAAGAACACGTCATCGACGAACGTTTCCGCGACCGGATCGCCGGCGTACAGGTCGGCGCAGAACTCGCGGGCGTGCTCGTCGGTGGGGAAGAGGTCACGGCGGGTCAGCCGGCGCACCAATCGCGCCGCTCGCCGCGCGCCGGCTTCCTCCCGGCCCTGCCAGTACCGGAAACTGTCCGGACAACCAGCCACTGTCTGAACGAGACTCACAAGACCATACTGTACGGTATGGAACGCAACACGAGAAGCCTTGTCGCAAGATCGTACGGATGGCCGGATAGCGTAGGCTCGGGGATGACCATGACCCGGATGCTCGGAGGCGCCTCGATGTCACCGCGTGCCGGCGCTCGTACCGCCGCCCCGGCGCGGGAGAAGCGCGAGCGCAAGCCGCTGACGACCCGCTGGTCGCGCGACGACTGGACGGCCGAGGCGCTGGAGCTGCTGATGGCCGAGGGCGTCGGTGCCGTGAAGATCACCCGCCTGTGCGCGGCGCTGGGCGTGACCAAGGGCAGCTTCTACTGGCACTTCGCCGACCTGGACGAGTTGCTGGAGGCGATGGCTGCCCAGTGGAGCGCCACCACCCGGCAGGCGCTGCAGTCCCTGGCCACGCTGGACCAGCTCCCCCCGGTGACACGGCTGCAGCGGATGACGGAGCGCCTGCTCGACGACGGTACCCGGGCGGTGGAGCGGGCCATGCGCGACTGGGCCCGTACCGACGAGCAGGTGGCCGAGGTGGTCGCCGAGTCCGATCTGTTCGTGTTCGACATCGTCCAGCAGGCGCTGCTCGACCTCGGCTTCGACGCCACCCAGGCGCGGCTGCGCGCCGGCACGCTCGTGTACGCCGGCATCGGCTTCGCGCACGGGCACCGGTCGCTGCCCACGCCGACCAAGTCCGAGGTCAGCAAGATCCTCACGATGATCACCGACACCGGCGCCCCGGCACGCGGCCCGCGCCGCGCCCGCTGAACTCGATCACCGGTCCGTAAGAAACATCGGCGCCACGCTCCGGCCACTATACATACCGTACGGAACGGTATTGTTACCAGCGTGAGGAGCCGGGCATGGCGCAGCTGTCGCGACGAGTGGTGGTCCGGAGTCTGTTGGGTGGCACGGCCCTCGCGGCCGCCGGCGCGTACCTGGGCACCGCGAACTCCGCGCGGGGTACCACGCTGGCACCGCTGCCGGACCTGCTCCCCGCGGTGAACCTGTCCCCGCTGATATTCCACTCCCCGCGGGTCCGACCCTTCATCGACGCCCTTCCCCGGCTGCCGGTGCTCACCGGCTCGACCCTCACGGTGGCCGCCGCGGTGAGCAGCCACCGGTTCCACGCCGAACTCGGCACCTCACCCAGCTTCGGCTACGCCGGCGCCAGCTACCTCGGCCCGGTCATCGAGGCGCACAGCGGCCACCCGACGGTGCTCACCCTCCGGAACAGCCTGGCGCGGCACGTCTTCGCCAACGACATCGACACGACCCTCGAAGGCGCCAGCGCCACCGACCGCACCGCGCCGCGCTCGGTGCTGCACCTGCACGGCGGCGCGAACCCGCCCGCCTCCGACGGCCACCCGCAGGCGACGATCCTGCCCCAGCAAGCCTTCACGCACACCTTCCCCAACCGGCAGGAGGCGTGCATGCTCTGGTACCACGACCACGCCATGGGCATCACCCGGCTCAACGTGTACGCCGGGCTGGCCGCGCCGTACCTGCTGCGCGACCGGTGGGACACGGGGCAGCCGGGCAACCCGCTCGGGCTGCCGGCCGGGGAGTTCGAGATCCCGCTGGTACTCCAGGAGAAGATCTTCACCGCCGACGGCGCGCAGAGCGTACGGTCGACCCCCGTGGTACCCCAGGGGAGCTGGGAGGGTGGCGCGGTCGGGGACGTGGGTCTGGTCAACGGTGTCGCCTGGCCCTACGCCGACGTGGCCCGCGGGCTGTACCGGCTGCGCATCGTCAACGCCGCCTCGTTCAGCGTGTGGAACCTGTTCTTCAGCAACGGCATGCCGTTCTGGGTCATCGGTACCGACGGCGGCCTGCTCGACGCGCCGGTACCCACCACGTCGGTGCAGCTCGCGCCGGCGGAGCGCATCGACGTGCTGGTCGACTTCGGGCTGGTCCCCGCGGGGTCCACTGTGGAGCTGCGCAACAACGCGCCGGCGCCCGGCCAGGCCGCGATCCTCGGCGAGGTACCGATGCCGGTCTTCTGCCGCTTCCAGGTCACCCCGGCCACCGGGTTCACCGGGCCGGTACCCGCCCGGCTGCGCGGCGGTACCGGCCGGCCCGCGCCGCTGCCCGCCCCGGCCCGGCCGCAGGCGGTACGCAACCTGACCGTGAGCCAGCTGCTCGAAGTGCGCATACCACCGGCGATCATGGTGCTCAACAACCTCATGTTCGGCAGCGCCGACATCGAGATGCCGCGCCAGGGCACCGTCGAGCAGTGGAACCTCATCAACACCACGACGGATCCCCACCCGATCCACGTCCACCTGGTGAACTTCCGGATCCTCGGCCGCCAGCCGTTTGACGCGAACGCCTACCAGCAGCGGTACCCGCGCCCCGCGATGGGTACCCGCTGGACCCCGCCGGCCGACGCGTTCGTGACCGGCCCGCTGCAACCGGCCGACCCGACCGAGGCGGGCTGGAAGGACACGGTCCGCCTCGACGGAAACACCATCACCAGAATCATTGTGCGGTTTCCCAACGCAGCCGAACTCCAGTTCGACCCGGACGCCACCTTCCCCGCACCGACGGTGGGTATGGGCACGCTACAGGGCTACGTCTGGCACTGTCACGTGCTCGACCACGAGGACCACGACATGATGCTGCGCTACCGGGTACCCGCCGCGTGACGGGTTGACTCCTACCCGTCGCAGCCGTGGATCGCGTTGCTCCACGTGGGCTGCACCGCGAAGGTACCGCTGGGCAGCGCGATCGTGTGCAGGTTCTGCCACGCGCACTTGTCCGCGTTCTCCGCGCCGGAGGCGTCGACCCAGCCGGTGTCGGGGAACGGGTCGGTGACGGTCTCGGCGTACTCGTGCCCGCCCACCACGCTGAACCCGTCGAGCAGGCCGCCCACACTGTTCTCGCCGCAGGACGCGCCGGCGTCCAGCACGTACGGCAGGTTGGTGTACGGCACGCCGGCCGGGCTGGAGCTGTGCCAGGCGCACCAGCCGCTGTTCGGGAAGCCGTCCGGGTGTGTCCCCTGTGGACTGAGCACGATCACGCTCAGGTTGTGGCCGGCGGCCACGCCGAAGTGCGCCGCCGCGCGCTCCGCCTCGGTGGCGATGTCCGCGGCCGTCGCGTCGGCGGGTGCGGCCGAGGCACCGTCCACCCAGCCACCCTGCAGGACCGGGCCGGTGAAGGTGGGCGCGCCGCCCGTGCCGGTGTACTGCGAGGTGACCCGGGACCAGGCGTCGGCGGTGGTACCGAGGCCGGTGAAGAAGTTGGTGACGTAGGTCTGCACACCCGTGGTGTCGCTGGTCCACTGGGAGCCCCAGAACACCAGATACACCGCCACGTGGTCCTGGATGTAACCGCCGTGATACGTCAGGTCACCGGCGGCGGCCTGCGCAGCGGCGCCGGTACGGAACGGCAGGATGCCCGCGCGCGTGACCGCCACCCCCCGCGCGGCCGGCTGCGTACCGGCGGAGGCGACACCCGCCACGCCACCGACCAGAGTCGCCACCACACCCCACGCCGCGAGCCGCGCGGGTATCCGTACACCGCCACCTCTCCAGACCACGGGAGGCTCCTTCCGGGAACGGCCGCACTGTCCGGCCGAAGGGGGCCGATGCTAGGGCGGAGCGTGCGTAACACTCCAATTACCGGCGCTACGACACCGGTTGGCCTCGAAACACAGAACCCCGCTTACAGAAACTCCGCCGCTGTGATGCACGCCATGTAATCTTTGCCATGTACGCAATGCTTGCAGTCTGTGCAATGATGGCCGCATGGCACCCCCCAGCGAAGGGCTGCGCGAGCGCCGGCGGCGCGAGACGCAGCGTGAGATCCACGCGGCGGTGCTCCGCCTGGGCCGCAAGCACGAGTTCGACAAGATCACCGTGGAGATGATCAGCGTCGAGGCCGGCATCTCGCCGCGCACGTTCTTCAACTACTTCCCGAGCAAAGAGTCCGCAGCGATCCTGCAGACCCCGGCGGAGTGGTCCCCGGACCTGGTCGAGCCCTTCGTCGCCGGCGGCCGGGGCCGTCCGGCAGAGGTCCTCGCCGACCTGAACCGCATGCTCATCGAGCACCTGGCCCGCAACCCGCCGCGGCGGCAGGAGTCGCACGACGTCTTCGAGCTGGCGCACCGCGCCCCGACCGTGTTCGCCGCGCTGATGAACCAGTTCGACACGCTCCGTGTCGCCCTCACCGACCTGGTCCGGCGGCGCCTGGGTCCGCACGCCGAGCCGCAGCTGCCCGACCTGATCGCCTCGGTGGCGATGGCCGCCGTGCGTACCGGCATGGAGAGCTGGTCGCAGGGCACCGACGACTCACCGGTCCCCTACGTGCAGCATGCCGCCGCGCTGCTGCACGCCGTACTCGCAGATCCGGAGTCCTCCCGATGACCCACCACGCGCTGCCGCGCCACTTCGGCCTGATCTTCGGCGGTCTGATGACCACCGTGCTGCTGGCCGCCCTCGACCAGACCATCGTGGCCACGGCCCTGCCGACCATCGTCGGCCAGCTGCACGGGGTCACCCACATGGCCTGGGTGACCACCGCCTACATCCTCGCCGCCACGATCGGCATGCCGGTGTACGGCCGCCTCGGCGACCTGATCGGCCGCAAGGCGCTGTTCCTCAGCGCCATCGCCATCTTCATCGGCGGCTCCGCGCTGGCCGGCTCGGCCCACAACATGACCATGCTCATCATCGGCCGCGGCGTCCAGGGCCTGGGCGGCGGCGGCCTGATGATCACCGCTCAAGCGATCATCGCCGATCTGGTACCGCCCCGGCGGCGCGCCACGTACATGGCACCCATCGGCGGCGTCTTCGGCCTCGCCTCCGTGATCGGCCCGCTGCTGGGCGGCTGGTTCACCGACCACGGCGCGTGGCGCTGGGCCTTCTGGATCAACCTCCCGCTGGGCGCCGTGGCCCTGGCCATCAGCGTCGCCGCGCTGCGCCTGCCGCGCCGGGCCGCCAAGGTCACCATCGACTACGCCGGCATCACGCTCATGGCCGCGGCCGTCTGCTGCACCGTGCTCGTCGCGATCTGGGGCGGCACCCAGTACCCCTGGTCCGATCCGGTCATCCTCGGCCTGGCCGCCGGCGGCGTGCTGGCCTGGGCGGCGTTCTTCCTGGTCGAGCGGCGCGTCACCCAACCCGTGGTCCCGCCGCGCATCCTGCGCAGCCGGATCTTCATCCTCACCACCCTGATCAGCATGGCCACTGTCGGCATCGGCATGTTCGCCGTGATCGGCTACATGCCCACATACCTGCAGATGGTGTACGGCAAGAGCGCGACCGTCTCCGGACTGTTGCTGCTGCCCATGGTGGTCGGCATGATGCTCACCGCGATCCCGTCCGGCCAGCTCATCAGCAGGACCGGCCGGTACAGGATCTGGCCCATCCTCGGCACGATCACCATCACCGGTACCGCACTGCTGATGTCCACTCTGGACACACACAGCTCGATCGTCGTGGTCGGCACCTACTTCTTCATTATGGGCGCGGGCCTCGGGATGATGATGCAGACCCTCGTGCTGGCCGCGCAGAACGACTTCCCGCTCTCCGACGTCGGTATCGCCACCGCCGCCAACAACTTCTTCCGCGAGATCGGCGCCACCCTCGGTACCGCCGCCATCGGCGCGATCTTCACTCACCGGCTGACCGACCAGCTCACCACCCGCATCCCGACCGGTGCCTCCGCCGCCATCGGCCACACCAACGGCCTCACCCCGGCCATGGTGCACACCCTCCCGCCCCCGCTCAAGGACGCCGTCGTGCAGTCGTACCAGCACGCGCTCACCCCCGTCTTCCGCTACCTCGCCCCCCTCTTCGCCGCCGCGCTGATCCTGGCCTTCGTGCTGCCGGAGAAGAACCTCACCAACACCCAGGTGCTGCCCGAGGGCGCCGCCGACCCGGAGCAGACGCTGACCCCGGCCTAACGCATAGAATCCGATTGATGGAAATCGGAGGGCGGCATGGGTGCGACTTACCGGGTTCTGAGCGACGAGGACGCGGAACACTTCCTGACCCACGGGTACGTGGTGGTCCGGGGTTGCTTCAGCCGGGAGGCGGCCCGCGAGTACACGCGGACCGTGTGGACCCGGCTGGGCTACGATCCCGCCGACCGGTCCAGCTGGACCGAGCCGTCCGTCCACATGCCCAGCCACCGGGTGATCGACGTGGCCAGCTTCGCGCCGCGCGCCTGGGGTGCGGTCTGCGACCTGGTTGGCGGGGCCGAGCGGATCTCGGCGAGCCAGCCGTACACCTGGAACGACGGGTTCATCGTCAACCTCGGCGAGGGGGCGGACCGCCCGTGGGCACCGGCGTCGCCCACCTCGCCCGGGTGGCACAAGGACGGTGACTTCTTCCGGCACTTCCTCGACTCACCCGAGCAGGGGCTGCTCACCCTGGTGCTGTGGTCGGACGTGCGGCACCAGGGCGGTGCCACGTTCGTGGCGGCCGACTCCATCGGCCCGGTGGCCGGGTTCCTCGCGGCACACTCCGGCGGCGTGTACCCGCCCCAGGTGCCCCGCCCGGTGCGCAGCGACGGCCCGGCGCCCGCGGTGTTCGACTACGCCACGCTGGTGGCCGGGTGCCGCGAGTTCGTGGAGGCCACCGGCGAGGTCGGCGACGTGTACCTGCTGCACCCGTACCTCCTGCACGCCAGGGCGCAGAACCTGCTGCACGCGGTACGGGTCATCACGAACCCGCCGCTGACGCTGGCCGAACCGATGCACTTCGACCGGCGGGACCCGGCCGATCACTCCCTTGTGGAGCGTGCGGTGCTGCACGCGCTGGATGTGGACAGGTACCGCTTCACGCCGACCGCCGGGCGCGAGGCGCTGGTACCGCCGCGGGTCCTGCGGCAGCGCGCGATGCTGTCGCAGGAGGTCGCCCGGTTAGAGGTACTGCACGAGCAGCACCGCCCATAGCACGGCGCACCAGCCACCGAACACCACGCGGAGCAGCGTGGCCGAGCGCCGCAGCTCCATGAAGTGGTCGCCGACGAGGAAGACCTTCAGGAAGGCGACGGTGAGCACGACCACCCCGCCGGCGCGCCCGGCGCCGTGCGCGCCGCCGACCCGCCAGGACAGCACCGTCGCGGCCACCAGGAGCAGCCATACCGCGACGACCGGCCGGACCAGGATCGACCTCATCCTCACCTCACCAGGTACAGCAGCGGGAAAAGCACTATCCACAAGAGATCGACCAGGTGCCAGAAGGACGCGGCGACCTCGACGGTACGCATGTCCCGCGCGGCCCGGACCGCGCGCACCGGCCGGAGCGAGATGCGCAGCGCGATGGTCAGGAAGAGGACGGCGATGCACAGGTGGACCAGGTGCAGGCCGGTGAGCATGAAGTAGAACGTGTAGAAGTCGTTGGTGGTCGGAGTGTGGCCGGCGCGCAGTTCGGCCCGGTACTCGAAGACCTTGTCGACCGCGAATGCGACACCGCACAGCATCGCCGCGCCGAGCAGTACCGGGGCCAGCCGCCGCGCGCGGCGCCGCAGCGCGTGTACCGCCTGGACCACGCACAGCGACCCGGTGAGCAGGAGCACGGTGTTCGCCGCGCCGAAGGTACCGGAGAGGGTGGCACCCGACCGCGCGAACAGCGCCGGACTGGCCGCCCGGTGTGCCATGTAGACGATGAAGAACAGGCCGAAAATCAGCATGTCGCCGGCGATGAACACCCAGATGCCGGCCTCGCCGGGTACCCGGCCCCGGGGGAGTCGCTCCTCCCCCGGGGCCGGTCGCGCGTCGGGTACCGGTAGCCCTGCCCTGGGGCTGGCCACCATGTCAGGCCGCCGCGAGGGCCGGTTCTTGCTCGTGCACGTGGCCGCGCCTGACGTTGCGCATGGACAGGATCGTGAACGTCATCACCCAGATGCCGAACACGATGAACACCACCCACAGCGCGATCAGCCCGATCCAGCTGAACGGGCCGTGCTTGAAGAACCAGGCGCCGGAGCCGGCGATGTAGACGATGCCGGCCCAGATGCTCAGGTACCCGCTCCACCGCGGGAACACCGGCGTATCGGTCCTGTCGAGCAGGATCGCCAGGCCCAGCGCGGCGTTCCAGATGGTGAACGGGATCCAGGTGCCGAGCAGCAGCATCCAACCCACGTCGTTGAGGGTCTGGGTGATCTCCGGGGACACCTGCCCGGGGCGGAAGGCGGCACCCGCCCAGATACCCGCCATCACCACGATCTGCGCGGTACCGGTCGCCATCCCGGTCAGCTGGACATACGTCAGGACCGGGAAGATACCCTCCTTCCGCCGGGTCTGTACCGCCATCGCCACGCCCCAGGTGCCCATCACGCCGTACGCGCAGCAGGTGAACACCAGGCCGATCCGGATGCGGGTCGCGTGCGCGGCGTAGAAGTCGGCGACGCGCTGTGCCGAATACGACGGGTGGATCGCGGGCGGGAAATACTCCGCCAGCCAGACGCTGCCGATGAGGAACAGCACGATCATCGTCGGTCCGAGCCAGGCGCAGAGCAGCTGTCCGGTGCGGTTCATGCTCTGCCAGTGGCGCTGCACCGCGGGGTCCTCGGCGCGGGTACGGTGGTTCAACAGCTCGTCGGGTCTGGTAATGGTCAACGTGACCTCCCGTCAACTGGGGCGTGTCGACCAGTGTCACGAGGGTCGATCCCGGGCCGCATCCGGCCAAGGACGTAACTTCATCCCTCGTTGGCAGGAGAAGGCGCGGGCCGCGGGGCCGTACCGGCGTTGAAGTAGGCGGCGATCACCTGGGAGCGGTTGTCCACGCCGAGCTTCAGCATGATGTTCCTGACGTGTGTCTTGACCGTGGTGAGCGAGATGGCCAGGCGCGCGGCGATGTCGCCGTTGCGCGCGCCGGCCGCCACCAGCTCCAGCACCTCGGTCTCGCGCGCCGTCAGCACGCCCACAACGCATCCCGGCACCAGGGGTGGGG
>DATEJJ010000634.1:0-6487 GCA_035278125.1 Rugosimonospora sp. | reverse complement strand
GAGGACCAGCGCGGAGCGCGCGCCGGCGGCCAGCGCCACGATCCGCCGGCAGTCGTCGAGGGTACGGAACGGGGCGACCCGCTCGGGCAGGGTTCCGTCGTCGCGGACCAGCCCCTTGATCGGCGGGAGCAGCGCGCGGCTGCCGGTGGCGAGCACCAGCCGGTCATAGCGCAGCCGGTCACCGTCCGATGTGGACACCGTACGGCCGGCCAGGTCCAGCGCCACCGCCTCGGTACCCAGCCGCACGTCCACCGCGCCGCCCGGCTCCACCATGGCCACGTCCGCCTCGCGTACCTTGCCGGCCACCAGGTTGGACAGCAGGATCCGGTTGTACGCGCGGTGCGCCTCGGCACCCAGTACGGTCACCTCGCCGTGCGGTACCCGGGCGCGCAACTCGGTGACCAGGCGGGCCCCAGCCATCCCGTACCCGACCACCACCGTCCTCATCGGACCCGCTCCAGCCGGACCGCGCACGCCTTGAACTCCGGCATCCGCGACGTGGGGTCCAGCGCGTCCAGCGTGGCGTTGTTCGCCCGGGCCAGATCGGGCCAGTGGAACGGGGCGAACACGGTGTCCGGCCGGATCGTCGGTACCACCCGGGCCGGCGCCTCGACCACACCCCGCCGGCTCACCACGCGTACCGTCTCACCGTCCTGGATGGACAGTGCGGCGGCGGTGTCCGGGTGCACCTCCACGAACGCGTGCGGCGCGGCCCGGTTCAGCGCGGCCACCCGCCGGGTCTGCGCGCCCGACTGGTACTGCGCGAGTACCCGGCCGGTGGTCAGGTACAGCGGGTACGCGGCGTCGGGCTCCTCGGCCGCCGGCCGGTGCTCCACCGGTACGAACCGGGCCAGCCCGTCCGGCGTGGCGAACCGCCGGGCGAACAGCCGTGGCGTACCCGGATGGTCGGTGTCGGGACAGGGCCAGAACACGCCGTCCTCCGCCTCGATGCGCGCCCAGCTGATGCCCTGGTAGTCGGCGGGGCCACCGGCACTGGCCCGGCGCAGCTCGGTGAAGACCTCGGCCGGATCGGCCGGGAAGGGCACCGGGCTGCCCAGCCGGGCCGCCAGTCCGGCCAGGATGTCCAGGTCGGTGCGCACGCCCGCGGGTGGGCGGCGCACCGCGCGACGGCGCAGCACCCGCCCCTCCAGGTTGGTCATGGTGCCGTCCTCCTCCGCCCACTGCGCGGTGGGCAGCACCACATCGGCCAGGGCCGCGGTCTCGGAGCAGACGAAGTCGGCCACCACGAGCAGGTCCAGCGCCTCCAGCCGGCGCTGCACCCGCCGGGCCCGCGGCGCGGAGACGACCGGGTTGGCGCCGAACACCAGCAGCGCCCGCGGGCCGTCCGGCGCGCCGATCCGGTCCAGCAGCTCCATCGCGGAGACGCCGGGGCCGGGCAGGCGGTCCGGGTCCACGCCCCACACGCCGGCCACGTGCGCCCGCGCGGCCGGATCGTCGATGCGCCGGTACCCGGGCAGCTGGTCCGCCTTCTGGCCGTGCTCCCGCCCGCCCTGCCCGTTGCCCTGCCCGGTCAGGCAGCCGTACCCGCTGCCCACCCGGCCGGGCAACCCCAGCGCCAGCGCCAGGTTGATCCAGGCGGAGACGGTGTCGGTACCCTTCGCGTGCTGTTCGGCCCCGCGCGCGGTGAGGATGATGGCGGTACCGGCGCCGCCGAGCAGTTCGGCCACCGCGTTCAGGTCGGCCACCGGTACCCCGGTCAGCCGCTCCACCCGCTCCGGCCAGTACCCGCTGACCGCCTTGACCACCTCGTCGAAGCCGCTCGTGCGTACCGAAACGTAGTCCCAGTTCACGTGCCCCTCGACCAGGCACCGGTGCAGCAGCGCGTTGGCCAGCGCCAGGTCGGTGCCGGGGGCGGGCTGCAGGTGCAGGTCGGCCCGGCGCGCGGTGGCGGTCAGCCGCGGGTCGACCACCACCAGCTTGCCGCCGCGCTCCTGCTGCCGCACCAGGTACCGGGCCAGCGGCGGCATGGTCTCCACCGGGTTCGCGCCGACCAGTACCAGCACGTCGGCCTGGCCCAGATCGGACAGCGGGAACGGCAGGCCCCGGTCGACGCCGAACGCGCGGATACCGGCCGCGGCGGCCGAGGACATGCAGAACCGCCCGTTGTAGTCGATGTAGCGGGTACCGAGGGCGACCCGGGCGAACTTGCCGAGGGTGTACGCCTTCTCGTTGGTCAGCCCGCCCCCGCCGAACACGGCCAGCGCGTCGGCGCCGTGGTGCTCGCGCAGCGCGCCGAGTTCGCGGGCGATCCGGTCCAGCGCCTCGTCCCACGTCGCCGGGCGCAGCGGCGCGCCCTTCGCGTCGCGTACCAGCGGATGGGTCAACCGCTCCGGATGGTCGAGCAGGTCGGCGGCGCTCCACCCCTTCTGGCACAGCCCACCCTGGTTGGTGGGGAAGTCGCGGGGGCCGACCTCGACGGCGCCGCCGGGTTCCTGCCGCAGCGTCATCCCGCACTGCAGCGCGCAGTACGGGCAGTGCGTGTCAACTTCCCTCACGCCACCGAGCCTGACCCGCCCGCGTTTCGGCCGGAGATCCCGCCAGTTACCAGGCCGGATCGGGCCACTCACGCACCCCGGTGATCACCGGTGAGATCTCACACCGCCCGCGCCGGCCATTGTGCACGGACGGTTGCGTCACCGACGCCGATCCCGAACGGCCGGGTAACGGCGCCTGCGTAGCGTCGCGATCGACGCTGCCGGCGTACACCCTTGAAGGAGCAGAACATGAGCGCCGCCATAGATACCGTCACCACCGTACCGGAGAGGCGCGGCCTGGCCAGAGGCCGCTGGATCGAGGACTGGCGCCCGGAGGACCCGCTGTTCTGGGCCACCACCGGCGCCCGGGTCGCGCGCCGCAACCTCATCCTGTCCATCCTGTGCGAGCACGTCGGCTTCTCCGTCTGGACACTGTGGTCAGTCATGGTGCTTTTCCTCGGGCCGAAGTACCACATCGACCCGGCCGGCAAGTTCCTGCTCACCGCGGTACCCGCCGGCGTGGGCTCGGCGGTACGGCTGCCGTACACGTTCGCGGTCGCCCGCTTCGGCGGTCGCAACTGGACGGTCGTCTCCGCGCTGCTCCTGCTGCTGCCCACGGTACCCACCGTGCTGCTGCTCAAGCCCGGCGTCTCGTACAGCACGCTGCTGGTACTGGCGGCGGTCACCGGTGTGGGCGGCGGGAACTTCGCGTCCTCCATGGCGAACATCAACGGGTTCTACCCGCAGCGGCTCAAGGGGTGGGCGCTGGGCCTGAACGCCGGCGGCGGCAACATCGGCGTGGCCGCGGTACAGCTGGTCGCGCTGGCCGTACTGCTGACCGCCGGTGCCACCCACCCGCGGCTGGTGGTCGGCGTCTACATCCCGCTCATCGTGCTGGTCGCGCTCGGCGCCGCGCTGGGCATGGACAACCTGCGCGCCGCGGCCAACCCGAAGCGCGCGCTGCGCGACGTGGTCCGCCAGCCGCACGCCTGGGTGATGTCGCTGCTCTACATCGGAACCTTTGGTTCATTTATCGGATTCGGCTTCGCCTTCGGCCAGGTGCTGCAGGTGCAGTTCGCCATGAAGCCCGTCAACGCGGCGGAGCTGACGTTCCTCGGCCCGCTGATCGGCTCGCTGATCCGGCCGCTGGGCGGCGCGCTGGCCGACCGGCTCGGCGGCGCCCGGGTCACCGCCGCCAACTTCGTCGCCATGGCGGCCAGTGCCGGCCTGGTGCTGCTGGCCTCGGGGCAGCACTCCAAGCCGCTGTTCCTGGTCGGGTTCATCGCGCTGTTCACGTTCTCCGGCATCGGCAACGGCTCGACGTACAAGATGATCCCGGCGATTTTCAAGGCCAAGCTGCCCGACCGCGCGGCGGAGGCGGCCCGGCTGTCCGGGGCCCTGATCGGTATCGCCGGCGCGGTCGGCGCGTTCGGCGGGGTCCTGGTGAATGTCGCCTTCCGCCAGTCCTTCCTCACCTACCACACGGGTGCCGCGGCGTATCTCGCGTTCATCGCGTGCTACGCGGTGTGTTTCCTGGTCACCTGGGCGGTGTACCTGCGGGCCTGGCGGTACCGGCTGCCCGGGGTGTAGCCGCCCGGGGCCGGCGGAAAAGGATCAGGAGCGCGGGTGCCGCGGCGATAGGCCACCGTAGGTGTCGTCGGTGGAGGGCGGCGGGCATGCGCGCAGTCGGTGGATGGCTCCGGGACCGATCGGTACGCACCAAGCTGGCCGCCCTGGTGGGCGTGGGCCTGGTCGCTCTGGTGGCGGTCGGCGCCGCCGGCCTGCAGGCGCTGGACAACGCCTCGGGCAAGGCCCGCGAGCTGGAGCGGATGGGCCGGCTGACCCGGACCGAGCTGGAAGCCGACATGGCGCACGACGCGATCCGCGGCGACGTGCAGCGGGCGCTGCTGAGCACGGATCCCGGCGAGGCCGCCGGGATCCGCTCCGACCTGAGCGACCACTCAAAGATCCTGCACGACGGGGTGCAGACCTTCCGGGCCACGGCCATGTTCGCCGACGTCCGCGGCCCGGCCGACGTGGTCGGCCCGGAGGTCGACACGTACCTCGACCTGGCCGCCCGGACCCTGGACGCGGCGCTCACCACGCGCCGCACGCCGACCAGCTACCCCGCCTTCCAGCAGGCGTTCTCCGCGGTCGAGCGGGACCTGCCCGCGGTGGCCGACGCGCTGCAGGCACACTCGACCGCGGCCCAGGCGGCGGTGGGCAGGCAGCGCGACAGCGCCACCTGGACGCTGGGCGTGGCGGCCGGGATCGGGGTACTGCTGCTCGCCCTGATCGGCCGGCTGGTCGCGCAGGGCATCCTGCGCCCGCTGGGCGCGGTCGGCGAGGTGCTCGGCGGGATGGCCGGCGGCGACCTGTCCCGGGTGGCCCGGGTGGCCTCGCGGGACGAGGTGGGCCGGATGGCCGGCCAGCTGAACACCGCGATCGGCAGCGTACGCGAGACGGTACGCGCCCTGGCCGGCTCGGCCGACACGGTCGCCTCCTCGGCCGCCACCATGTCCACGGTCTCCCAGCGCATCGCCGCCTCCGTGGACGGGGTACACGCGCAGGCGAGCGTGGTCTCCGAGTCCGCCGCCCAGGTCTCCGACAGCGTCAGCCAGGTGGCCGCCGGTACCGAGGAGATGGGCGCCTCCATCGGCGAGATCGCGCAGAACACCAGCCAGGCGGCGCAGGTGGCCGCGGACGCGGTGGCCAGCGCGCAGACGACCAGCGACATCATGGCCCGGCTCGGCGAGTCCTCGGTCGAGATCGGCAACGTGGTCCGGGTGATCACACAGATCGCCGAGCAGACCAACCTGCTCGCGCTCAACGCCACCATCGAGGCGGCCCGCGCCGGGGACGCCGGCAAGGGCTTCGCGGTGGTGGCCGGCGAGGTCAAGGACCTGGCCCAGGGCACCGCCAAGGCGACCGACGACATCGTGCGCCGGGTGGACGCGATCCAGTCCGATGTGGACTCCGCGGTGACCGCGATCGCCAAGATCAGCGAGGTGATCGGCCGGGTGAACGAGTACCAGTCGATGATCGCCGCGGCGGTCGAGGAGCAGCGGGCCACGGCCAACGAGATCAGCCGCAGCGTGGGCCACGCGGCCAGCGGCAGCGGCGAGATCGCCACCAACATCGCGGGCGTGGCCGGCGCGACCACCGCCACGGCCGAGGACGCCGCGGCGTCCCAGCGCACCGCGGTCGAGCTGGCCGCCATGGCCGACCAGCTGCGCGGTCTGGTCGCCCAGTTCCGGTACTAACTCGCTTGCTCCGCGTGGCGGCCTTGCCGTAGGAGCTGTGCCATGGGTCGCTCGGTCACGCTGGTACTGGTGGCGGGTACGGAGGTGCTCGGCGCACTGCCCCCGTTCCCGGTACCCACGCCGTACCGGCAGGAGGTGGCCGAAGTGGTCGCCGGTGCCCGGACGGCGTACGGGCTGGACGTGGTGGTGCTGCGCCTGCTGCACGCGGACGGGCCCGCCGCCACGTACCTCGCCGAGCTGGCCGGGGGCGTACCGCCACCGCTGCGCCCGGTCGGGGCGGACCACCTGCGCCCGCACCCGCTGCGCGCCCCGTACGCGGTACCCGGCGGCCCGGCCGCGAGCCTGGCCTGGGCGCGGGGCGTGCTCGGCCCGGCCCGGGCCAACCAGCTGCGCACCTGGAACCTGTCCAGCATCTGGCGCCTGGAGCCGGAGTCGGGTGGCCCGGCGTGGCTGAAGGAGGTGCCCGCGTTCTTCGGTCACGAAGGCGCGATGCTGACCTGGCTCGCCGGGCACCTCCCCGGGCTGGCGCCCACCCCGCTCGCGGTCTGCGGCGGGCGGCTGCTGCTCGCCGACGTACCCGGGCCGGACCGGTACGAGGCGCCGGCGGCGGCGCGGGTACCGATGCTGGACGCGCTGCACCGGGTACAGGTGGCGGCGCTGGACCGGCTGGCGGAGCTGGGCGCGCTGGGCGTACCGGACCGGCGGTGGCCGGTGCTGGCGGCGAAGGCA
>DATEJJ010000633.1:0-2318 GCA_035278125.1 Rugosimonospora sp. | reverse complement strand
AGCGGTCGGGCGATGCGGCGCAGCTGGCGCAGCACGTCGGTCGAGCCGGTCCGCTCCGCCGGGTCGCGCCGCAGCAGCCCGGCGATCACCTCGCCCAGCGGGCCGGCGTGGGGTGCCGGGTCGGGCTCCTCGGTGGCCAGGGCGGTGAGCGTGGCCAACGCGCCGGTGCGGGCGTACGGCGACTTCCCCTCCACGGCGGCGTGCAGCATGGCGCCCAGCGACCACAGGTCCGACTCGGGGGAGGAGACGCCGTGCGCGGCCCGCTCGGGCGCCATGAACGCGGGCGAGCCGATGATCACGCCGGGCCGGGTGACGGTCGGGTCGCCCTCCAGGGTGGCCAGCCCGAAGTCGGTCAGCACCACCCGCCCGTCGTCGGCGAGCAGCACGTTGGCGGGCTTGACGTCGCGGTGCACCATGCCGGCGCTGTGCGCGGCGCGCAGCGCGCCCAGCACGCCGAGGCCGACCCGCGCCGCATCCGCCGGCGGCATCGGCCCGTCGCCGCGCAGCACCTGGTCCAGCGAGCGGGACGGCACGTACTCCATCACGATCCAGGGCCACGGGTCCTGCCGCACGATGTCGTACACGCGGACCACGTTGGGGTGGGCCAGCCGGGCGATCGCGCGGGCCTCGCGCAGCGAGCGCTGCCCCATCGCCGCCCGCTCCTCGGCCGGCAGGCCCTCCGGCGGGGTGACCTCCTTCATCGCGACGTCGCGGTGCAGCACCTCGTCCCGGCCGAGCCAGACGGTACCCATGCCGCCGTGGCCGAGCTGCGACACCAGCCGGTACCGGCCGGCGATCAGGGGGGTCTGTGTCGGGGCCATTCGGTCACCGGTACCCGGGACACGGCGCGTTCATGCCGGCGGGCTACGCGGTGGGCGGTACGCGGTGCAGCGGGCGTACCTCGGCCGGCGGGGGATCGTGGCGGGCGGCGCGCATCCCGTTGACGTACCCGTCGGTCTCCCGCTGCTCGCCGTACTCGGCGGTGAGCGCGGTGATCCGGGCCTCCAGCGCGGCCAGGTCGGCCCGCCGGTCCTCGGCCACCTCGCGGCGCAGCGCGGCGAGCAGCTCCAGCGTCTCGGCCCGCGCCTGCGGAGCCTCGCCCACCTCCCGCATCCGGCGCAGGATCTGGTCGCGCGCCAGCGTCGCGACCACCGCCGTCCAGGACACCACGAACAGCCCGGTGATGATGATCAGGACGACGGCCGATCCCGGCGGGGGCGGTGGCTGGTCGTTCGGGCCGAGGCCCGGCGGCGGCCGGTCCGGCGGCAGCATCGCCACGGCCACGACCATCGCGACGCTGGTCGCGATGGCCGCCACGATGCTGGCCAGGAGCAGCTTGCTGACCTGGATCTGGAGGCCGCCCCGGACCGGTCCGGGGTCGGGCCCGTTGCGCTCGGCCACCATCATCGGGGTCCTTCCAGGACGATCGCCCGCCCGATTGCGGCGTCTGTGCCTTGAGAATGCCCAGATATCCTACACGTGCTCCGTGTTGCTCCGGTTACGCGGAACGCCGCCGGCGCATCAATTTCCGGTAAGGCTCCAGCATCCGGTCCAGAACCGTTTCCAGCGCCTCCCGATCGCCCTGTGGTATCGGCGAGTCGGCGGCCAGCATCCGGCCCAGTTCGTACGCCATCGGGTGCAGTTGCGGAACCACGGCCTGGGTGTCGCCGCCGAGCCGGTCCGGGTACGCGGCGAGCACCATCTCGTTGATCGTCTTGCCCAGTACCGGCGCGATCCGCTCGATGGACCGGATGGTGGGGCGCTGCTCACCGCTCAACCAGCGCAGCACCACCGACGGATCGGTACCCACCGCGCGCGCGAAATGCGTCGGCGTAGGGAAATGCGCGGCGAGTATGGCCTCCTTGAGGTAAGCCCCGAAACCAACCGGCTGCCGGTATTGGTTCATCGGCAAAGCATAGGCGTACCCGCGCGGGCGCCGCGCCCGCCGTTTCCGCCATAGTGCACCACCGTCACGTACCGTCATCCGTCCGGGATCGCCGTGCCAGCCGGCCCCGCGGGCAATCGTCCGGGCATGCCGGGCCGTGCGGTTGACGTGTCCTGGGAACAATTGCTGTTAACGTCATTGGCGCGATAACCAACGAACGACCGGAGGCGACGGCGTGAGCCAGGCGACGCAACTGCTGCTCGTGCTGATCCTCGCCGGCTCGCTCTGCGGCGCGGGCTGGCTGCTGGTGTCCGAGCGCCGACCCGCCCGCCGGACGGCCCGGCGCCCCGGTACCCCGGCCGTGATCCGGGCTTCTGCTCCCGTACCGCCGGCACCCCGCGCGCCACAGCCGGGCCGCGCCTCGATCCGGTCC
>DATEJJ010000632.1:0-6821 GCA_035278125.1 Rugosimonospora sp. | reverse complement strand
CTCGTCGACCGGTTGCGGGCGGCCAGCGCCGAGTTCCGCCGGCGGTGGGCCGAGCACGAGGTCGGGGTCCGCCGTGCCGACCGCAAGACCCTGGTGCACCCGCGGGTGGGCCGGCTGCTGCTGGACTGTGAAACCCTGGTGACTCCCGACCAGGGCCAGCAACTGCTGGTACTCACCCCGGCCGACGGCGAGGCCCGCGAACGGCTGGAGCTGCTGCGGGTACTCGGCGTCGAGGAGTTCCTCATCGAGGAGCGTGCACGATGAACCTCAGTGACTTCGAGGCGCTCAGCTTCGACTGCTACGGCACCCTCATCGACTGGGAGGCTGGCATCGCCGCCGTGCTGTGCCCGTGGGCGGACCGGCACGGCCTGCCGGCGACCGGCGAGCAGCTGCTGGCGGCGTACGCGGCGCACGAGGCGCGGGCCGAGGCGGAACACCCCACCGACCGGTACCCGCTGATCCTGGCGCGGGCGATGCGGGGGCTGGGCGCGCAGCTGGGGGTACCGGTCGGTGACGCCGAGGCGGAGGCGCTGGCAGTCTCGGTACCGGACTGGCCGGCGTTCCCCGACTCGGCGCAGGCGCTGGCGCGGCTGTCCCGCCGGTACCGGCTCATCATCCTGTCCAATGTGGACCGTTCCTCGTTCGCGGGGTCGAACCGGCGGCTGGGCGTCGCGTTCACCAGCATCCTCACGGCCGAGGACATCGGCTCGTACAAGCCGTCCGCCCGCAACTTCGAGGCGCTGGCGGAGGAGGTCGCCCGGCTCGGCGTGGCCGAGGGCAGGCTGCTGCACGTGGCGCAGAGCCTGTTCCACGACCACGTGCCGGCCAGGGCCGCCGGGCTGCCGACCGTGTGGATCAACCGCCGGCACGGCAACCCGGGCTGGGGCGCGACTCCGCAGCCGCCGGCCGAGGTCACTCCAGATTGGACGTTCACCTCCATGGCCGGGTTCGCGGACGCGGTCGACGCCGCGCACCGCTGACGCGTCACCCCGGTGTCGCGTTGTACGCCTGGAACTCCTTGACGCCCACGGCGAACCCGGTCGCGCGGGTCATCAGGACGCGTACCAGTCGCGTGGTGACCGGGGTGAACGTGACGTCGTTGTAGTTCGGCGCGGCAGTACCCGGGCTGCGCGCCTGGCCGGGTACGTCCAGCCAGTTCGAGCCGTCGAAGTACTGCACCGTGTACGCGGCCGGTGCCCGGTAGGTGCCGCCGCCCGAGCCGTACGCCTTGTTGTCGTAGAAGTAGAGCTTCACGTCGCCGATCCGGTTCGCCGCGCCCAGGTCCACCTGGAGCCAGTCCTGGGTGTTCGGTGAGCCCTGGTCGCCCCAGATCGGGTTGGTGCCGACGTACGCGCCCGACGTCACCGGCAGGCCGCTGCTGGTGAAGCCGTCCACCGCGTTGGCCGGGCTGGTCGCCAGGGACCGCGGGCTGGTGCTGGTGAACGACGCGGTCGCGGTCTTGCCGGCGGCGAGGTCGGTCGACTGCCCGACCGGCGCGGTCAGGTTGACTCCCGCCTTCTGGAAGCTGTCCACGATGCGGGCGTTGCCGGTCAGGTCGACCTGGTCGGCGGTGGGCAGCGGTACCGCCGCCTGGAAGAGCACCTGCGCGCCGCCGCCGGCGACGGTCGCGGTACCGCTGGCCGAGTCCCAGGTCACGTGCGCCAGGTCGGCGACGGTGAACGCGCGCTGCCCGTTGACGTAGAGCGTGTACCCGGCCGGCGCGTTCGGGTAGAACGTGGTACCGCCCGGGCGCTGCCACACGATGCTCAGGTCGCTGCCGTGGTAGTTGAGGTTGTTGACGGCGAAGTGGTCGAACCCCATGTCGATCGGCCACAGCTCGACCTGGCTGTCCAGCCGCGGCTGGAGGCCGGCCACGTCCTGGTACATCATCCAGTTGAACGAGCCGAGCACGTCGTGGTGGATGCCCGAGCGGCCCAGCGTCCTGGTTGTCGGGTTCCAGGTGAAGAAGAACTCGTTGTTGTCCGGGAACCGGTTGTCGCCGCCGATGTCCTCGTTCCACGCCTGCCACTCGATCATCTGCCAGTACATGTCGGGTGTGATGTATTGCGTGGGGTAGTCGCGGATCGCGGTGGAGAACAGGCGCGCCTGTAGCGTTTCGTTGATGTTCGAGAAGTTGTTGCTCCCCTGGCTGCACGCGCCGCACGCGACATCGGCCGCCTGGTCGGCCTGGTCCGCCGTGTACACCGGGAACAGCGGGAACTCGTTCGGGTCCGCGAAGTAGCGCAGCGCCTGGGTGAACTCGGCGGTGTCGGGCGGGACGCCGTCGGTGAACGGGGTGAAGTTCTGCTGGTCCTTCCAGCACACCAGGCTGCCGGTGGTGAGGTCCTTCTGCAGGAACACCTTGCCGGGGCAGGTGACTGCCGGCTTGCCGGTGGAGACGACGGCCGCCGTGCGGTTGCTGCCGGAGGAGTCGAGCGCGGACGCGCCGGCCGCCTCGTCGAAACGGTACGAGGCGACGTCGCCGGCTCCGGCCTGGCCGCCGGCCAGCGCCGCGACCTCGGTCCGCGACAGCGCGCGGCCGTAGATCTGGACGTCGTCGACGCTCGCGTTCAGGAACGGGTCGGCGTACTGGGAGCGGCCGATCCAGTTCTGGTTGGTGCTGCCGAGGTTCGACGGGTGCAGCGTCATGCTGGTGTTGGTCGCGACCGGGTTTCCGTTGACGTACAGGGTGCCGGTGCTGCCGGACAGGGTGACCGCGAGGTGTGTCCACGTGTTCAGCGGCAGCTGCGTGGTGCTGGAGAGCTGCTGCTCGCCACCGCCGCCGGTGGTGGTGATCGCGAACCGGGGACCGCTGCCGGCGTTGACGGTCAGGAACATGTAGACGGTGGTACCGGTGCCGAGGTCGAACACGCGCGACCAGGTCGTGGTGGCGGCGGGGTTGACCCAGGCCGAGACGGTGAAGTTGGACAGGCCGGCCACGATGCCGGTGGGCAGGTTGACGTATTCGCTCGTGCCGCACAGCCTGACCGCGTTGCCGATCCGGCCGGTCACGCGGGTGCCGGTCGCGGCACAGGCAGCGGCGCCGTCGGGGGCGTCGGTCACCGGACCGGTAGCCCACAACGTATTGAGTATCGCGGTTTTGATGCGGTCGGCGATCGCGTTCATCTCGGTCGCCTTGGCGGTGTTGCCGAGCAGCGTGTACTCGGCGGCCGCGGTCTTCGCCTCGGCGTACCAGTACGAGCTTTCGGTGCGGTCCTGGGGGCGCGTGCCGTAGTACTTGAAGGCGACCGAGTCGGCGTCGTTGCCGGGCAGGGTGCCGGACGAGTACTCGATCAGGTTGTTGCCGTTCGTGTCGAACTTGGCCAGCGTGCCCTTCAGGTCGCACTCGGCGTACTGGGCCAGCTGCGCGACCACGGACCGCGGGCCACCGTGCACGAGGTAGCTCTGCCACGCCTGCGCGCCGGTCCACTGCTCGTACGTGTTGTTCCAGTTCCCGGTGTTACCGGGGTTGTCGTGGAACGACTGGCAGCCCGACTCCTCGCCCTGCGACAGCACCGGACCGTACGAGTAGATCGGGTCCCGGTAGAACTGGAGGTCCTGCAGGCGCATGGGTACCGTCAGCGAGATCTGGTTGTTGTACCCGAGCGCGCCCTCCAGGTCGGTGGGGAACTGGTAGTCGTTGCCGGGGATGTTGCCGTCGAAGAGGTTGAACCTGTTCTCCCAGAGGCGGTAGTAGGAGATCTTCTCCACATTCTTGTCGGGGATGTCGAGGTACGGCACGTTGCCGACCCAGAACCTGTTGTATTCGTACATCTGGCTCAGCCATGCCGTGGTCGGGTCGTCCGCGCGGTACCGCTGGTAGTCGCCGGCCGAGGCGGGCAGCTCGGCCGCGATCGCGCCCAGCTGCACCTTGAGGCTGACCGACCCGCCCGGGTTGAGCGTCACGGCGCGGGTCAGGCTGGTACCGCTCGCGGCGAACCCGTCACCGCTCAGCCGGGCCTGGAACGAGGTCAGCCCGTACCGCAGGGTCACCGTGCCGGTCAGCTCGGTGCCGTCCATTGTGGACGACGTGGCGATCGGGGAACTGGCCGTCAGGGTGGTGGTCAGCGCGGCGGTGCCGGTGTTGGTCAGAGTCAGGTCGGTGACGGCGACGTCGTTGTCGGTGATGAACTTCTTCTCCGCGACCGACAGCCCGGTGCGGGTGAACAGCGCCGAATAGTAGCTGGGGAACTGCATCCGCTGCGCGGTGGTCTCGGCCAGCGCTCCGCCGGACACGCCGATCGTGTACAGGTTGACCACGCTCGTGGTCGGCGGCTGGCGGTACGCGTACCCGCCGCCACCGTTGGGTCCCGTCCCGGTACCGGCGAAGCCGAGCACCGACGGGTTGTGCGTGTACATGTACAGCGCCCGGCCGCGGGTCATCAGCGACGTCTCGCCGGATGCGCTGGAGAACGGCCGGGCCAGGATCCGGTCGAACCAGAACGACGTGCCACCGGCCGCCACGTCCGCATCGAAGATGGCCTGTAGTTGGCTGTGCGCGGGGTCGAACGCGGCCGGCTCCGCCGGCATCGGGTTCGCCGACCCGACGAACGGGGGAGTGCCCGGGTTGACAGCGGCCGGCTCGCCCGGCTGGTACCGTGCCGCCGCCGTGCCGCCGGTCAGCGCCAGCGCCGTGACGAACGCGACGCCGGCTGCCGCCGCCCTGGATCGCCGTATCATGTGGACACTCTCCTCAGGTGCGCGCGGAGAACAGGTGGATGCGCCGGCCGCTCGCCCGCCGGCACGGCACACGGATGCGCGGCACGACCGCCGGCCCGGCCGTTCGGAAACCCTTTGCGTGGACTGCAGGCTAGGCGCCTGGTTGATCGAAGTCAATGGTTTGCCGCAGGACGTGCTGGCGGCGCGACAATTGGTCACGTGCGCCGTTCGACGGATCGATGAGGTCCCTTGACAGGGGTCGGCGGGCTGAGCATCATGTACGCACTGTTAACGCTAACAACCAGCAAGGGAAGAAGCCGCGTGTACGCGCGGGATCAGATTGATTGGCGTCAACTTCAGGTTGGCGCATAATCACACCGGAAAACCTTTGCTATTTGCGGAAAACCCTCGACCCCGCCGACCGGGCGCGGGCAGGGCAGGCAAGGGGAGGAGCCGACCACGATGAGCCAGCTGTCCCGACGAGACATGCTGCGGTTGGCCGCACTGGGGGTCGCCGCACCGACCGCGCTCACGCTGCCGCCGGCGGCGGGCGGGTACGCCGCCGCGACGGCCGCCAGCACCGGTAGCCTCACCGGCGCGGGCGCCCAGGTGCCGCTGCCGGTGCCGCCGAGTTGGGTGGTCAAGCCGTTCGACAACAACCAGGTGACGCTGCACGACAGCCTGTTCACCGCCAACCGGGACCGAGTCAGCCAGTTCCTGTTGAACTATCCGATCGACAACATGCTCTACCTGTTCCGGCTCAACGCCGGCCTGCCGACGCTCGGTGCCTCGGCGCCCGGCGCGTGGGAGGTGGCCGGCGGCAACCTGCGCGGTCACTACGCGGGCCACTTCCTCAGCGCGCACGCGCTCGGGTACGCCGGCAGCGGCAACACGGCGTTCCTGGACCGCGTCAACTACTTCGTGACCGCGCTGGGCCAGTGCCAGGACGCGCTGAACGCACAGGTCGGCGGTACCACGCCGGTCACCTGGCCCGCCGGGAAGTTCGGCAACGCGGTCGGTCTGGACGGCGCCTCGAACTACGTGTCGCTGCCCAGCGGGATCGTGTCCGGGCTGCACGACTTCACCATCGCCACCTGGGTACGCCCGTCGACCGTCACCACCTGGTCCCGGGTCTTCGACTTCGGGACCGGCACCAGCCGGTACATGTTCCTGACGGTCAGCGCGGGCTCGGGCCGCCCGAGGTTCGCCATCAGCACCGGGGGCAGCGGGGCTGAGCAGCAACTCAGCTCGACACAGAGCATCAGCGCGAACGCGTGGACGCACCTCGCGGTGACGCTGTCCGGCACCACCGGGACGCTGTACCTGAACGGCGTGGCGGTGGCGACCAACACGAACATGACGCTGAACCCGGCCGGCCTCGGCACCACCGGCAACAACTGGATCGGCCGGTCGCAGTACGGCGACCCGCTGCTGTCCGGTGCCGTGGACGACTTCCAGATCTACGACCACGCGCTGACCCAGGCCGGGGTGCAGGCCCTGATGAGCGGTCCGGGCAGCGGGAATGTCGCCTGCTACCGCTTCGACGAAACCACCGGCGCGACCGCGCACGACACGTCGGGCAACGGCCGGAACGCGGCGGTCTTCTCCGGTACCTCCAGCACGACGGGCCCGAGCCACGCGGGCTACCTGGCGGCGTACCCGGAGACCCAGTTCATCGCGCTCGAATCGTTCGCCACCTACCCGACCGTGTGGGCGCCCTGGTACACGTTCCACATGATCCTGCGGGGGTTGCTGGACGCGTACGTCTACTGCGGCAACGCGCAGGCGTTGACCATCGCGAAGGGGATGGGTGACTGGGCGTGGAGCCGGTTGGGCAAGCTGTCGCGGGCCACCCTGGACGGGATGTGGCACATCTACATCGCGGGTGAGTACAACGCGGCGCCGGCCGCGCTGACGGACCTGTCGGTGCTGACCGGCAACGGTGACTACTTCAGCGCGGCGCAGTCGTTTGTGAACACGTACCTGTTCGACGCGGCGGTGTCCAACCAGGACACGCTGACCGGGGAGCACGCCAACCAGCACATCCCGCAGTACCTGGGTTACCTGGCGATGTACGAGCGGTTCACCGGCAGCGACCCGGTGTACCGGGGGCCGGCCGTGAACTACCTGACGGCGGCGATGAACTTCTGGGACATGGTGGT
>DATEJJ010000631.1:0-3343 GCA_035278125.1 Rugosimonospora sp. | reverse complement strand
CGCACGCCGCCAGCCGGTCGGCCAGCAACGCCGCCGCCTCGGCGGTGTGGGCACAGGCATCGGCCCAGCACGCCGCGACACTGGCGCTGGACGCGTACGGGTCATACCAGCGCGCGTACGCTTCGGCCCGGGCGGCGGGTCAGGACTACAACGCCGCGCTCGCCGCCGCGAAACAGGCGCGGGACGCCGCGCAGGCGGATTTCAAGGCGGAGCAGGCCACCTGGGCGTACGAGCAGTCGGCCAAGTGCGACGGGCCGCTCGTCGACCGGGACCAGTGCATCCAGAACATCATCCGCACGGTGCAGAACCCGTTGCTGACCATGTACATCAACGGCGGGCTGTGCCAGCTCCTGTACAACCCCAACAACTCGGCGAGCAACCCCGACCACAAGGGACCCGACGCGTACCGCGACTGCATCAACGACGTGCTGAGCCCCACCTTCGGCGACGACCAGGCGCTGGAAATCACCGACATGCTCCTGCGGCTGGCCACCCAGCTGGAGATGGTGGTCCTCGACGCTGAGGTGCTGCTCGGCACCGTGGAGTTCTGCGGCACGATCTGTGGTTCCCTGCTCGAGACGGCCGCGCCGCTACTCATGCCCGAACTGATCGGCCTGCCCACGATCGGCGCAGACCTGTTCGCCGGCGGAGTGGTCGACGCCGGGCTCACCGCGCTGCTGGAGGAGACCGCCGAGGAGGCACGCGCCAACGAGGCCGCACTCGCCAGGATGGCGGAGCAGCTCCAGTTCGGCTGCCCGGCCAACAGCTTCGCCGCGGATACGCCCGTGCTCCTGACGGGCGGCACCAGCAAACCGATCCAGGACGTCCGCCTGGGTGACCGGGTGCTGTCCACCGACCCGTTGACCGGTGCGACCGGCGCGGAGCCGGTGACCAGTCTCATCACGGGTACCGGCGACAAGCAACTCGTCGACGTCACCATTCGCGGTGCGCGCTCGGCGGTGACGGTTACCGCCACTGCCAACCATCCCTTCTGGGTACCGGATCTGGCGGTCTGGGTCGACGCGGGTACGTTGCGGGCCGGGCAGTTGCTCCGTACCAGCAACGGCGCCTGGGCACAGGTCACCGCCGTCCGGCAGCGCACCGCACACGCGACCGTGTACAACCTCGCCGTCGCGGGCTACCACACGTACTACGTACGGGCCGTCGGCACCGCCGTGCTGGTGCACAACGAGAGCACCTGCGACCTGGCGCTGGGCCTGATTTCCGAGGGGCTGCAGTCCTGGGCTGAGCGCAACGGCTACCTGCACTTCGTCGGCCCCGAGTGGCGGCAGAACGAGTGGGACTGGATGGGCCCGGTACTCGGCCACATCCTGAACCCCGCAACCACCCTGCGGGTCCGGCTGGACGGCTTCACCGGAGCCAATTCCGAGGACATGTTCGTCAAGGCGGCGCTGAACGGAGCGAAGAACCGAACGAACGGCTCTGGGACGGAGTTGGAGATGGCGTGGATCGCTCGCGCGGTCTACCTTGGCCAGCGGGACTGGGCGTCCGTCAAGTTCTATCGGGGCGGCGCGCCGGTGGAGATAGCCTTGCCCGACTGGTGGAACCTGGTGACCGGGGACAGCGCGGACGCCAAGGCGCTGCGCGACACCTGGCAGAAGTTCCTGGACATCGAACGTTGGGCGCGCGAGAACGGGAAGGCATGAGCGAGCCGAGTCAGTGGATCAGCCCGGATCTCTATCCGGACGTCTTCCAGTCCGGCGGCCTTGGCCCGCTGCTCGAAGACGCGGCACGGCGGGCCGGGGTCGACCTGGGGCCGATCGACCTTGTTCACGGCGTGCAGGGGTTCTGGGAAGTGATGCTGTCGACCGATCGCGGCGTGGTCAATGTCGTGCTGGGCTCGGACCGGCGGGTCTTTCTCGTCCACGTGAGCGTGGAGTCGCATCCGTGGGCGTCCGGTTCGACCGAGGATCTGACCGAGGTGGTACGGGTGGCCGACCTGTGGCGCCGTGGTACCACCCTGCACAGGCTGCATGAGCGGTTCCCGTTCATGACGTACACGCGCCTGGCCGAAGGGTACGAACGAGGTAATCCGATCGAGGCACAGTGGCAGGACCTTTTGGAGCGCGAGGATCTGCGCCAGATCCGCCCGTTGCTCCAAGCTGCGCAGGCTGATGAAGTCCTGGGGCCGCTGTTCCCCATGGTTACGCACTACACACTGGCCCGCTTCGACCTTGATCACTGGAATCGGGGTGCTGCCCAGGTGCGGATCGGCCTGACGCCGGACGGCCGGTACCAGGTCGAAGCGTCCTGGGTGGACGGTTCGCGGCTGGTGGACAGCATCTCCGAGGCAGTGACGCTGGCTAATGAATTCATCCACGCGCGCCGGAACGGGGCAGCGGACGAAGGCCCGGTGCCCTAGGCTCGGAGCATCAGACATTCGGGGACATCGTTTCGAAGTCCCTCGAAGTGTTGTGCACGGGGTGGGAACCTGCCCGCACACCTGAGTCCACGGACGAGCCGCGACGCTGCCTGCTGTCGTGCGTTCGTCCCGGGACTCGCGAGGAGGAGGCGCGCATGAGAGTTCTGTCCAGACACAGGGTTACCGTTGCGGGATTGGTGCTCAGCGTCGTCGCTGTGGGAGGTCTGGCCGGCTCGACGGCCGCTTTCTCGGCCGGCGCGCAGGACACTCCACCGTCTATTGTGGAGGACTTCAGCTATCCCGGTGCGGCCGACATTCTGGCCCAGTACAACGTCAAGTTGATTTCGGGTGACGGTCACATCCTGTTCGCTGACTGCACCACACCTCCCGTCAACGACATCGGTGTCATCAAGGTCTACACCACCGAGCAGGTCGGCGTGAACGGCGCCGGCCTGGTCTGCTTCAGGGTGCTCGCGAGCAGCGGACACCTGGAGCTCGAAGTACCCGGCGTGTACGAGATCCGCGGCGACGGGCAGCGGTCGAGTACCGGCCACAAGCTGACGGCGATCGTGCGTACCGACGCGGGGCAACTGCCTCCGGTCACGGTGAACCCGTCCGGCAGCACCCAGGTGGGCATCGGTGCCAACCCCAACAATCCTCCGACGACCCTGCTGCAACTGGTGGTGGCGCCATGATGCCGGGCAAGCGATCCAGGTCTCCGCGTACGCGGGCCGCTCTGTGGGCAGCCGCGGCCGCCGGGCTCGCCATCGTCGTGGGAGTACCAGCGTTCGGCCTCGCCGGCAGCACGGCGCCGGTATCGACGTACGGGTACGTGGTGAAGGTGCATGTGGGCAGTAACCGCGCGTGTACCGGTGTGGCGGTGTCGGATCAGTTGGTGCTGACCTCCCGCGAGTGCTTCCAGGTCGGCTCCTCGCCGGTGGTGGCCGGTCCGCCGCCGGT
>DATEJJ010000630.1:0-2173 GCA_035278125.1 Rugosimonospora sp. | reverse complement strand
CTAGTCCCGTCGTTCGCACATGCGGTTGAGTGACTTGCGTCGCGAGCGTCTGGCTGGTTCGTTGTCGATCTATGGGCGTATCGAAGGAACCTCGACCGGGGGCGCGGCGGCCGCGGGCGCGGATCGCTGCGGCTGGCCGGGTGGAGAAGCAGTTGGGATCACTGCCGGTGATCGCGGACTTCTCCCGCCGGTTGGATATCGCGGGTGTGGTGGACCGGGTCTGTCCGATGCGTGATGTCGGTGCGCTCAGCCACGGTCAGGTCATCGAAACACTGATCGCGAACCGGTTGACCAGCCCGAAGGCGATGGTCGCCGTGGCTGACTGGGCACATGACTGGGCTGTAGATGAGGTCTACGGCATCCACCCGGACAACCTCAATGACGATCGTCTCGGCCGCGCTTTGGACGCCCTCGCCGGCCAAGCCGACCAGGTCGTCGGGTCGATCGGCGCGACAGCGATCGACGTGTTCGGCATCGACGTCACCCGTTGCCATTGGGACATGACCTCGATCTCGTTGTACGGCGCCTACGACCAGACCGACGAGGACTACCCCGCCCCGGCCTTCGGGCACCCGAAAGACCGCCGCAGCGACCTGCGACAGATCCAGGCCGGCCTCGCCGTGTCCGCCGACGGCGGCATCCCGGTATTCGCCCGCGCCTACGACGGCAACGCCGCCGAGATCAGCCAGGTCACCGACACCATGCGCGCCTTGCAGGCCCTCGCCACGCGTCGCAGCTTCCTGCTGGTCGGTGACTCGAAGCTCATCTCCTACCCCAACGTCACCGCGATGCACGACGCGCAGGTCACGTTCATCGCACCCCTGGCCACCTCCCGGGTCCCCCACGGGCTGTTCACCGACCTCGACCGCACCCAAGCCACGGACGTGGACTACATCGCCGAACGCGACGAAGACCAACGGTTCCTCGACCGGGGCAGCTACCGAGTCTGCGAAGACACCATGGACCTGACCGGGCCCCGCAAGAAGGACCCGATACTCACCCTGCGGCGGATCCTGGTGCACTCCACCGCCAACGCCACCGCCCAGGCCAAAGCCCGCACGCTGCGCCTGGCCCAGGCCCGCACCGACCTCGACACCCTCACCCGCACCGCCGGCACCCGCCACCACCCCACCATCGAAGCCGTCACCGCCAAAGCCACCGCGATCGCCCGCCGCCGCCGGGTCGTGGCCTACCTGCACACCACCATCGCCACCGACGACGCCGGGAAACCGACCTTCGCCTGGTCGTTCGCCCAGGCCGCCATCGACACCGAAGCCGCCGCCGACGGCTGGCACGCCCTACTCACCAACCTGCCCGCCGACATCGACACCACCGAGGTGTTCCTGCGCTACAAGGACCAGCCGATGGTCGAACGCCGCTACAGCGAGTTCAAAGGACCACTCGCCGTCGCCCCGATCTTCCTGCGCACCAACCGCCGGATCGCCGCCCTGATCACCGTCATCTGCCTCGCACTGCTCATCTTCTGCCTCATCGAACGCGAAGTCCGCCGCAACCTCGCCCCCGACACCGAGATACGCGGCTTCTACATCAACGACCGCCGAGCCCGAAAACCCACCGGACGACTCATCCTCCAAGCCCTCAGCGAACTGCGCCTCATCCCCGCACCCACCGGACAAGCACCCACCATCACCAAACCCGGCTACCTCCAGACCCAACTCCTGCAACTACTCCACGTCGACCCCACCCAACCCCGCTGGCCATAACCCGACAACCACTCAACGACATGTGCGAACGACGGGGCTAGTGCGGCATGGCCTGCGCCTGCTGGACGAGCGGGGCGTGCCGTTGGTGTTCCTCGAAGGCGACCCGCGGTACTACGCCCGGGCCGGCTTTACTCCTGGCGCGGCTCACGGCTTCCGTAAGCCGTCACTGCGTATTCCGGACGCAGGATTCCAGGTGGTGACGCTCTCGGCGTACCAACCGTGGATGACGGGCACGCTGGTCTACGCGATGACATTCTGGGACCACGACGGCGTCGGTCTGCGCGACCCAGACATCCACGCCTAGCCATGAGGACCCACAATCGCGGGCCGCCGTGCCATCCGTTCACTACTCTGCCGCCGAGAGGTCGTTTCGTCGCTGCCGGTGTTCTATCCACAGGATGTGAATAGAACATGTGTACGGCCGTGGCCATCGTCAGGTGACCCTGCCC
>DATEJJ010000629.1:0-9918 GCA_035278125.1 Rugosimonospora sp. | reverse complement strand
CGGAGCGGGCCGATGAGGACACGGCGGCGGCCCGGGCGGGTACCGCGCTGGTGGCCGGGGCGCGTTCGCGCCGCTCGCGGGGCCGGGGCCGGGACGCCGCTCCGCTCGCGGAGGAGGCTGCCGAGGTGGCCGGTGGCGCGGCGCTGGTCGAGGACGAGGAGATGCCCGACCGGGAGCTGGTCGAGGATCTTGTCGACGAGGACGCCGGCTTTGCCGGGGCGGACCTCGCCGACGAGGACGACGACGAGGACGACCTGCTCGATTCGATCGAGGAGGACGAGGCTGAGGAGGGCGGCGAGAACGGCGACTTCGAACCGATCGACGCGACCGATGACAACGGTCATTTCCGGGCGTCAGCCGATGATCCGGACGCGATCGAGGGCGAGTCGAACGGTACCGGCGGATCGTTCGCCTCCGGCGCGGCCGTGAGCGGCCGGCGGCGGGTGGTCTGGGCCTCCCGGCGCCGCTCTCGCCCCTGACCTCGATATATCGATATCACCTGATCGCTCCGGGATGCGACCTTGTCCGGCGTGCGTAGACTTCGCGCCTGGACCACCGCAACCGAGGTGAGGAGTGGTGATGCGACGCCTGGCCGTGTGCAGCCTGGCCGCCCTGGCCGCGGCGGCGCTCGCGCTCGCCGGCTGTGACTCCGGCGGCGCGGGCACCCCGACCGCGGCCGGTGCCAGCGCCGGAGCGCAGTCGCCCGACACGAGCGCGGCGCAGCCGTCCAGCGATGCGTCGGTGACCGCGAACACCCGGCAGGTGTGCGACCGAATCAACCAGGCGGTCGCGACGAACGCCAACGCGTTCGGCTCGGACCTCGGTACCCTCGCCGGCCACCTGGCCGGCAACAACCAGGCCGCCGCCGCCACGGCCCGGGCCGATGCGATCAACCGGCTGAAGGCGCTGGCGGTGCAGGTGCGGGTCGCGGCGGGCCTCGCGCAGGATCCGGCGGTACAGGCCGCGGCGCGCGACGCGGCCGGCCAGATCGAGGCGCTGGCGAACGACCCGGCGGCGCTGACCTCGATCAAGTCGGCCGGCGACGTGGCTGCGGTGATCGAGAGGTTGACACGGGCCACCGACGCCATGAACAAGGTCTGCGTCTGAGCGCTGCCCCCCGGTTTGGGCGGCGAGCGGCTCATGGCGTACTCTTGCATGCGGCCCACGTTCGTGGACCAGGTTGGCGCGTGCCCGCGCACCGCGCAGCCGAGATCCATTCGCCAGCGGACACGCTGGTCAGCCTCAACGACAGGGAGTCCGCGTCCGATGTACGCGATCGTCAAGACCGGCGGCAAGCAGTACAAGGTGGCCGAGGGCGACGTGATCGAGGTCGAGAAGCTCGTCGCGCAGCCCGGCGACGGTGTGTCGTTGGCGGCGGTGCTGCTGGTGGACGGCGAAGACCTGGTGACCGACGCGGCGCAGCTGGCCAAGGTGGCGGTGACCGCCGAGGTGGTCGCGCATACCAAGGGCCCCAAGATCCGCATCCACAAGTTCAAGAACAAGACCGGGTACCACAAGCGCCAGGGTCACCGCCAGCCGCTGACCCAGGTGAAGGTGACCGGCATCTCGACCGGTCGCTGACCGGCCGACAGACAAGACAGGACGAAGCGATGGCGCACAAGAAGGGCGCGTCCAGTTCGCGCAACGGGCGCGACTCCGCGGCGCAGCGGCTGGGCGTGAAGAGGTTCGGCGGCCAGCGGGTGAACGCGGGCGAGATCCTGATCCGCCAGCGGGGCACCAAGTTCCACCCGGGTGACCTGGTCGGGCGCGGCGGGGACGACACGCTGTTCGCGCTCGCCGCCGGCAACGTCCAGTTCGGTACCCGGCGCGGGCGCAAGGTCGTCAGCATCGTACCGGCGCAGGACTGACCTCAGCCTCAGAGCAATCCGGCCGCCAGCGGCGCCCCTGTGGGCAGCCGGTGGCGGCCGTCTCGTTGACCGGAAAGGGTTCACCGTGACCATGTTCGTCGACCGGGTGGTGCTGCACGTCGCGGCCGGCGACGGGGGGCACGGCTGCGCCTCCATCCTGCGCGAGAAGTTCAAGCCGTTCGGCGGCCCGGACGGCGGCAACGGCGGGCACGGCGGCGACGTGACGCTGGTGGTGGACCCGGGCGTACACACGCTGCTGGACTTCCACTTCCGGCCGCACGTGCGGGCCGAGAACGGCAAGGGCGGCCAGGGCAACAACCGGCACGGCGCCAAGGGCGAGGACCTGGTGCTGCGGGTACCCGACGGGACCGTGGTGCAGTCCGCCGGTGGTGAGGTGCTCGCCGACCTGGTGGGCAGCGGTACCGCCTTCGTGGCGGCGCAGGGTGGCCGGGGTGGCCGGGGCAACGCGGCGCTGGCCAACACCCGGCGCAAGGCGCCCGGCTTCGCCGAGCTGGGGGAGCCCGGCGGCCGGCTGGACCTGGTGCTGGAGCTGAAGAGCGTGGCCGACGTGGGCCTCGTCGGCTTCCCCAGCGCCGGCAAGTCCTCGCTGATCGCGGCGCTCTCCGCGGCCCGACCCAAGATCGCGGACTACCCGTTCACCACGCTCGTGCCCAACCTCGGCGTGGTACGGGCCGGGGACGACACGTTCACCATCGCCGACGTACCCGGGCTGATCCCGGGTGCGGCCAGCGGCAAGGGGCTGGGTCTGGCGTTCCTGCGGCACATCGAGCGCTGTGCCGTGCTGGCACACGTGGTGGACACCGCCACGCTGGAGCCCGGGCGCGACCCGGTCGCCGACATCGACGCGATCGAGCATGAGCTGGCCGCGTACGGCGGGCTGGCGGACCGGCCGCGGGTGGTGGTGCTGAACAAGGTGGACGTACCCGACGGGCGGGACCTGGCCGAGATCGTCCAGCCCGACCTGGCGGCGCGCGGGCTGCGCGTGTTCGAGGTGAGCGCGGCTACCCACGAGGGGCTCAAGGAGCTGACGTACGCGCTGGCCGAGGTGGTCCGCGAGCACCGGGCGGCGGTACCGGAGGTGGAGCCGACCCGGATCGTCCTGCGTCCCCGCGCGGTGGATGACGAGGGGTTCGCGGTGGAGCCGGAGGCGGACGGCGGGTACCGGGTACGCGGCAAGCCGGAGCGGTGGGTACGCCAGACCAACTTCGACAACGACGAGGCGGTGGGGTACCTCGCGGACCGGCTGGCCCGGCTGGGCGTCGAGGAGGCGCTCGGCAAGGCGGGTGCCGAGCCGGGCAGCCTGGTACGCATCGGTGCCCAGGAGTTCGACTGGCAGCCCACGCACTACGCCGGGCACGAGTACACGCCCGGGCCCCGGGGTACCGACTACCGGCTGGAGGAGGAGTCGCACCGGCCCACCGCCGCGCAGCGGCTCGCCGCCCGTAAGGCGCGCCGGCAGCGTCCGTCGGACGGACTTCCGCCGGACGAACGGGCAGAATACGCTCCTGGGACGCCTGGTGGTAACCCGCGCGAAACGGACGTCGAATAACGTCGTTCGGTGCTCATCTCGCTGCCGCCGGCCACGGACCGGTTGCTTGCGCAGTTGCTGCGGGAGCAACAGGCGGAACTAGCGACGGTGGACGGTACCGTGCCGTACTCCCTGCGCGACGGCATCGAGTACGTCATGGGGTACCTCGACGGCCGGCCGGTGGCCTGCGGCGGGCTGCAGCACCTGGAGCCCGAGGTGGGGGAGATCAAGCGAATGTACGTGCGCCCGGCGCACCGGGGCCGCGGCTTCTCCCGGCTGATCCTCGCGGCGCTGGAGGAGCGGGCCGCGGTGCGCGGGTACCACACGGTGCGGCTGGAGACCGGCACCATGCTGACCGCCGCCCTCGGCCTGTACCGCAGCGCCGGGTACTCGCCGATCCCGGCGTACGGGGAGTACGCCGGGAATCCGCAGAGTGCCTGCTTCGAGAAGTCCCTGGTGCAGCCCGCCCTGTGACGGGCCGAGGGCTCAGTGCCCGGCCACCACCGCGTCCTCGCGGGCGCCGGCGTCCTGGTCGGCGGCCAGCGTCTTGCGCCGCCCCTTCACCAGGAGCACGGTGAGCGCGGCCACGCCCATCACCACGATCGGCAGCCAGAGCGTGACCCGCATCGAGTTGGTGTACCCCTCGTCGAAGATCGTCTTGACCAGCTGCTGGACCACGCCCCGGAACGGTGCCGGTACCCAGGCCATCGAGATGCCGTTCTGCCCGGCGCCCACCTGCAGGTCGCCGGAGGCGTGGCTGAACCCGTTGAGCACACCCGCCTTCAGCGGCGCCGGTACCGACGGCGGCAGCTGCGCGATGTGGGTGACCGCCGACGCCTTCAGCTTCGCGGCCAGCTGCGCCTGCAGCAGCGCGCCGACCGCGGCGGAGCCGACCACACCGCCCATCTGCCGGGTCGTGTTGATCACGCCGGAGGCCGCACCCGCCATCCGCGGGACCACGTTGCGCATGGCCACCGTCTGCAGCGGCGCGAACGTCATGCCCAGGCCGAAGCCGGCCACGATCAGCGCGGGCAGCAGGTGCCACCGGCTCATCCCCAGCCGCGAGCTGGCGATCACGAGGCCCATGCCGGTGGCGAACAGGCTCATCCCCGCGAACAGGATCCACTTGCCGGCCCGGTCGGCCAGCCGCCCGGCGAACGGCGCGACGAACATCGAGATCAGCGACATCGGCGCGAACGTGAGGCCGGCCTGCAGCGCGGAGAGCCCGAGCACCGACTGCAGGAAGATGGTCAGCGGCAGGAACATGCCGAACATGCCGAACGCGATCGACATCACGACGAAGTTCATGATGGAGAAGTTGCGGTCGGCGAAGATGCTGAACGGGATCAGCGGCTCGCCGTTGCGCTCGGCGTACTGCAGCCAGAGGAACACGGCGAGCAGCACGGCGCCGGCGACGATGATCTCGACGATGGTGACCGGTCCCCAGACCTTGCCCCAGTGGTAGGACTGGCCCTCGATCAGCCCGAAGGTGATCAGGAACAGTGCGGCGGTGGACAGCACCACCCCGCCCAGATCCAGCCGGTGCCTGCGGTTGAGCTTGATGTTCGGCATGACGATGGTGGCCATGACCAGCGCCACGATGCCCACCGGCAGGTTGACGAAGAAGATCCAGCGCCAGCCGAAGTTGGTCACCAGCCAGCCGCCCAGCACCGGGCCGGCCAGCGTGGCGACGCCGGCGATCGCGCCCCAGACGCCGAACGCGGCGCCGCGCCGGTCCGGCGGGAAGATCATCGTGATCACGGACAGCGTCTGCGGTGTGAGCAGCGCACCGCCCAGGCCCTGGATGATCCGGAAGATGATCAGCTGGGTCGGGCTCTGCGCGAAGCCGCAGGCCACCGACGCGGCGGTGAAGATGACCAGGCCGCTGAGGAACAGCAGCTTGGGCCCGTACAGGTCGCCCAGCCGGCCCGCGGTGATCAGCAGTACCGCGTAGACCAGGATGTACGCGTTGAGGATCCAGAGGATCTCCGACAGGGACGCGCCCAGCCCCTCGCTCAGCGACGGGATCGCCACATTCACGATGGTGGTGTCCAGCAGGATCATGAAGAAGCCGAGGCAGAGCGTGGCTAACACGAGCCACGGGCTGTGCTTCTGCTCCACGGCGGTGCCCGGCTGGCCGCCGCCCGCGGTGTGCTCGGTCATGAGTGGCGCTCCTCGCCCTCGAGGATCCAGGGCAGTTGCCCGGTCCGGATGTCGTCGATCAGATTTCGTACCCAGGCGAGTTCGGCGCGGCGCATCTCCTCGGTGAACTCCACCTCGATGGTGGCCAGCCGGGGTAGGCCCCGCTTGGTGAGGCTGGCCGCGATCTGCTGGCTGCCGGCCACCGCCGCCTCCAGCGCCGTGCACCGCTGCTCCAGCAGCTTGATGACGTCGGCGCGGTCGAGGTCGCCCAGCATCTCCAGGCCGGCGGCGAACAGCGGGTACTCGTGGGCCGGCAGGCGTACCAGCTCGCGCAGGTCCGCGGTGTACGTGTCGCGACCGTGCTCGGTGATCGCGTACACGGTGCGCTCCGGCCGGCGGCCCGCACGGGCGGTCTCCACCGGCTCGATGAGCCCGAGCCGGCTCAGCCGCTCCACGGTGTGGTACAGCGAGCCGGCCCGGACCTTGACCACGTGCTCGATGCCCCAGTCCCGGATGAGCTGCTGCATCTCGTACGGGTGCATGGGGCGGACGCACAGGAGTCTGAGGATCTCCAGCGCGAGCGGCGGCAATGTTCGGTGAGGGGTAGTCCGCATCGTATACTCCACGTGGAGTATAGAACCGTCCGCCGCTCGCCCGTCAAGCCAGCAGTCCCAGGGCCGTACGCGCCCGGACGACCGTGGCGGCGGCGCGCTCGCGGGCGCGTACCGAGCCCTCCCGGATCGCCTCGCGGACCACCCCGGGTCGGGCCGCGAACTCGCGGTAGCGCTCCTGCAGCGGCCCGAGCACGGCGACCACGCTGTCCGCCACGGCCGCCTTGAGCTCGCCGTACGACGAGAACTGCCCGGCCAGTGCGGCGGGTGAGCCGCCCGCGCAGGCGGCCAGGATCTCCAGCAGGTTGGAGACCCCCGGTTGCCGCTCCGGCGCATAGTTCACCTCCCTGCCCGCGTCGGTCACCGCCCGCGTCACCTTGCGCCGCAGCACCTCGGGTGGGTCCAGGAGGCGCAGCACGCCGGCGTCGTTCGGGTTCGTCTTGCTCATCTTGGCGGTGGGGTCTGACAGATCCATGACCCGCGCGGCGGTCTGCGGGTGCACCGCCCCGGGTACCACGAACGTCTCGCCGTACCGGGAGTTGAACCGGGTCGCCACGTCCCGGGCCAGCTCCAGGTGCTGGCTCTGGTCGTCCCCGACGGGTACCTCGTCGATGTCGTGGGCGAGCACGTCCGCGGCCATCAACACCGGGTAGGTGAGCAGGGAGAGCCGGACCTGGTCCTGGCGGGCCGCCTTCTCCTTGAACTGGATCATCCGGCGCGCCTCGCCGTAGCCGGTCGCGCACTCCAGCAGGTAGTGCAGCTCCAGGTGCTCCGGCACCTGCGACTGGACGAAGAGGGTGCAGTGCGCCGGGTCCAGCCCGGCGGCGAGGAGCAGGGTGGCCACCTCCACGGTCTGCGCGCGCAGCCGGGCGGGTTCGTGCTCGACGGTCAGCGCGTGCAGGTCCGAGACGAAGATGCTCGACTCGGTTTTGTACTGCGCGTCGATGGCCGGCCGGATCGCGCCGAGGTAGTTGCCGAGCTGTAGCGTGCCGCTGGGGGTGAAGCCACTGATCTGGCGGGGCATGGGTACTTCCTTCCGGTCAGGGCACGCCCGCCCGGGCACACGACAGCGGCCGCCCGGGTCGGGCGGCCGCGTGAGTCATGGATACGCGGAGATGGGGCCGCCCGTCAGGGCGCCCGCCAGCTCAGGTTGGCTGATCTCCGCACGGTATCCAGTCTAGCCTGGACGCGGGTCACCGGTCGGCGGTCTTTTCCGGCGGGAACGAGGTGACCCCGCACCAGGTGCCGTCGCCGATCACCACGTGGTCGAGGAAGGTCAGGCCGACCGCCTCGGCGGCCTCCTCCACGCGCTGCGAGGCGGTCAGGTCGGCACTGGTCGGGGTGGGATCGCCGTCGGGGTGATTGTGCGCCAGGGCAAAAGCCTGGCCGTCGCGGCGCAGTACGGAGACGATCACCTCGCGCACCGGCACGATCGCCCGCTCCGCCGAGCCCTCGCTCACCACCTCGCAGGCGAGTACCCGGTACAGGTTGTCGCAGATCACCACGACCAGCCGCTCGCGGGTGCGCCCGGCGAGCAGCGGCAGCACCACCGGCACGATGTCACCGGTGCCGCACAGCCGGGCGGGCCTGGCCGGTCGCTCGGCGCGGCGGGCCAGTTCGAACGCGGCGGCCAGGGCGGATGCCTTGGCCGAGCCGATGCCGCGTGTGCCGGTCAGGTCGGACGGGTGGGCCCGGGCCAGCCCGGACACCGAGCCGAAGCGGGCCAGCAGCCGCTCGGCCAGGTCGTGTGCTCCGCAGCCCTGGCTTCCGCCAGTGCCGAGCATGACGGCCAGCAGTTCGCGGTCGGCCAGGGCGGTAGGGCCGTGCAGGGACAGCCGCTCGCGCGGCCGTTCAGACTGGGGCAGGTCGGCGATGCGCATGCCGGGACGGTACCGGCGGGGTACGACGATTGCCGGCGGCGCCGGTACCGCCGCCCGCCGTACGACGGGCCGTACCGGCGGCGATGGGGCAGGATTGGCCCCATGCCCAGCCTCACCCGAGCCGAAGCCGCGCAGCGGGCCGCGCTGCTGCGCGTGGACGCGTACGAGATCGATCTGGATCTGACCCGGGGAGCTGAGGTGTTCGGCTCGACCACCACCATCCGGTTCCGCGCCGCGCCGGGCGCCGCCACCTTCGTGGACCTGGCGCCGCGCGCGCTCGGACCGGTCACGCTCAACGGCCGCGCATTGGACCCGGCGGCGCTGCACGACCGCCGGTTCCCGCTCACCGGCCTGGCCGGCGACAACGAGCTGGTGGTCGGCTCGACCATGAGCTACACGAATACCGGGCAAGGGCTGCACCGGTACGTCGACCCGGCCGACGGCGGCACCTACCTGTACGCGGCGGCCTTCCTCGACCAGGCGTGCAGCATGTTCGCCTGCTTCGAGCAGCCCGACCTGAAGGCGCCCATCACGGTCACGGTGACCGCTCCTCCACAGTGGACGGTGGTGGCCAACGGCGCGGGCCGGCTGTCCCAACCCGGTCGCTGGCACTTCGCCGCCACGCCGCCGCTGGCCATGTACCTCTTCGGCCTGGTGGCCGGCGACTACCACGGCGTACACACGGTGCACGACGGGGTGCCGATGAGCCTGTACGCGCGCCGCAGCCTGGCCGCGCACCTGGACCGGGAGGCGGCGGAGCTGTTCGACATCACCACCGCCTGCCTCGACCGGTACCACGAGCTGTTCGGCGTGCGGTACCCGTTCGGCGGGTACCACCAGGCGTTCGTACCGGAGTTCACGCTCGGCGCGATGGAGAGCCCGGGCTGCGTCACGCTCCGGGACGACCTGGTCTTCCGCTCCGCGGTGAGCGAGGCGCGGCGCGAGCTGCGGGCGGTCATCGTGGCGCACGAGATGGCGCACATGTGGTTCGGTGACCTGGTCACCATGCGCTGGTGGGACGACCTGTGGCTGAACGAGTCGTTCGCGGAGTACCTCGGCTACCGGGTCACCACCGAGGTCACCCGGTACCGGTCGGCCTGGGCCTCGTTCGCGGTGGGGCGCAAGTCCGCCGGGTACGCCGCCGACCAGCGCCCGTCCACGCATCCGGTCTCCGCCGACGTGGAAGACGCCGACATGGCCATGCTCAACTTCGACGGCATCTCGTACGCCAAGGGTGCGGCGGTGCTGCGCCAGCTCGTCGCGTGGCTGGGCGACGACGCGTTCTTCGCCGGCATGCGGGAGTACTTCGCGGCGCACGCGTACGGCAACGCCACCCTGGCCGACCTGCTCGCCGCGCTGCACCGGGCCAGCGGCCGGGACCTCGGGGAGTGGGCCCGGGTGTGGCTGCGCGAGCCGGGCGTGAACACGCTGCGCCCGGTGGCCGGCGCCGGTGAGCTGGCGATCACGCAGGAGGGCGAGGTGCCGCGCCCGCACCGGGTCGGGATCGCCTGGTACGCGCCGGACGGGCGCGGTACCGCGCGGGTGGAGACCGAGCTGACCTCCGGGTTCCACAGTGGACGATTGCCGGTACCCGCAACTGTCCACACTGGAGACGTGGTGCTGCTCAACGAGGGCGACCTGACCTACGCCAAGGTGCGGCTGGCGGACTGGCCGGCCCTGGTCGAGCTGCTGCCGAACGTGGCCGAGCCGCTGACCCGGGCGCTGCTGTGGGGCGCGGCGTGGGAGGCGGTACGCGACGCGGAGCTGGCCGCCGGGTTCTTCGTGGAGCTGCTGGTACGCGGGCTGCCCGCGGAGTCCTGCGTGGGCGTGTTCGAGGACGTGCTCGGGCACGCGTGGGCGTTCGCGGT
>DATEJJ010000628.1:0-6774 GCA_035278125.1 Rugosimonospora sp. | reverse complement strand
CGCTGCCGGCGCGTTCGGCCGCCCCGGCGGCAAGCCGACCCGCGGGCGCAAGTCCAAGAAGCAGCGCAGGCAGGAGTTCGACAACCTGTCCGCACCGACCATGAGCTCCGGCGCCCCTCGGGGCCAGGGGCAGGTGGTACGGCTGCCGCGCGGCGCCTCGCTCTCCGACTTCGCCGAGCGGATCAACGCCAACCCGGGCTCGCTCGTCCAGGAGATGTTCAACCTGGGCGAGATGGTCACCGCGACCCAGTCGTGCACCGACGAGACGCTGCTGCTGCTCGGCGAGCACCTCGGGTTCGACGTGCAGATCGTCACGCGCGAGGAGGAGGACCGGGAGCTGCTGGCCCGGTTCGACATCGACCTCGACGCGGACATCGCCGAGGAGCGGCTGGTCACCCGGCCACCGGTGGTGACCGTCATGGGTCACGTCGACCACGGCAAGACCAAGCTGCTCGACGCGATCCGGTCGACCAACATGGTCGAGGGCGAGGCCGGCGGCATCACCCAGCACATCGGTGCCTACCAGGTGCGGGTCGAGCACGAGGGTGAAGAGCGCGCGATCACGTTCATCGACACCCCGGGCCACGAGGCGTTCACCGCCATGCGTGCCCGCGGTGCCCAGGCCACGGACATCGTGGTCCTGGTGGTGGCGGCCGACGACGGCGTCATGCCGCAGACCATCGAGGCACTCAACCACGCCAAGGCGGCCGACGTGCCGATCGTGGTCGCGGTCAACAAGATCGACAAGCCGGAGGCGAACCCCGACAAGGTACGCCAGCAGCTCACCGAGTACGGGCTGGTCGCGGAGGAGTACGGCGGCGACACGATGTTCGTCAACATCTCCGCCAAGAGCCGGCTCAACATCGACGGGCTGCTCGACGGTGTCCTGCTGACCGCGGACGCGGCGCTGGACCTGCGGGCGCCGATCGACGGCCAGGCCCAGGGCATCGCGATCGAGGCGCATCTGGACCGCGGTCGCGGCCCGGTGGCCACGGTCCTGGTGCAGCGGGGCACGCTGCACGTCGGCGACGCGATCGTGGCCGGTGACGCCCACGGTCGGGTCCGCGCCATGCTCGACGAGAACGGCAAGCCGGTACCCGAGGCCGGGCCGGCGCGCCCGGTGCAGGTGCTCGGCCTGACCGCGGTACCCGGTGCCGGCGACACGTTCCTGGCCGTGGCCGAGGACCGTACCGCCCGGCAGATCGCCGAGCAGCGGCAGGCCCGCGACCGGGCGGCGCAGATCGCCAACCGGGGTGGCCGGGTCACGCTGGAGACACTGCTCGACCGGATCAAGGAGGGCGAGAAGGACACGCTCAACCTGATCCTGAAGGGCGACGTGTCCGGTTCGGTGGAGGCCCTGGAGGACGCCCTCGTCAAGATCGAGGTCTCCGACGAAGTCCAGCTCCGGATCATCCACCGGGGTGTCGGTGCGGTCACCCAGGACGACGTCAACCTGGCCAGCGCGTCGGACGCGATCATCATCGGGTTCAACGTGCGGGCCGAGGGCAAGGTCCGCGAGTACGCCGAGCGCGAAGGCGTGGAGATCCGGTACTACACGGTCATCTACCAGGCCATCGAGGAAGTCGAGGCGGCGCTCAAGGGTCTGCTCAAGCCGGAGTTCGAGGAGGTCGAGCAGGGCAGCGCGGAGATCCGCGAGGTCTTCCGCTCGTCCCGCGTCGGCAACATCTCCGGCTGCATCGTCCGGTCGGGCCTCATCCGGCGCAATGCCAAGGCCCGGCTCGTGCGCGACGGCGCGGTGGTGGCGGAGAACCTCACCATCTCGTCGCTCAAGCGGTTCAAGGACGACGCGACCGAGGTCCGCGAGGGCTTCGAGTGTGGTCTGACTCTCGGCAACTACAACGACGTCAAGGTGGGCGACATCATCGAGACGTACGAGATGCGGGAGAAGCCCCGCAGTTGAGTGGTGACGACCGGAGCGCGGGGGGCCTCGGCCCCTCGCGCTTCGTCCTTCTCGCCGCCCCGTCCGCGAACCGGGTGTACGCGGACGCGGCGGTGCGGCTGACCCGGGCCGAGCTGACCGCGTTCGGCCGGGTGCTGTCCGCGCCGCTCCAGGACGTGGCCGAGGTGCGCCTCGGCGGGCTGCGTTACGTGGGGTTCTCCAGCTCGGGGCTGTCCGACCGGGACCTCGCCCACCTGGCGAACCTCTCCTCGGTGTACGCGCTGTTCGAGGTGGTCGGGGACCTGCTGCGGCCGGTACCGCTCGCGCCGCTGGCCCGGTACGACGACGACCTGATCACCATCCCCAAGTACGCCGGCAAGACCAACGAGCAGTTCACCAAGCTGCTGCTCAACCTGACCGTGCTGGCCAGCGCCTCGGCGCCGCGGATGCTGGACGGCGGGCTGACCGTGCTGGACCCGCTGTGCGGCCGGGGTACCACGCTGAACCAGGCGCTGATGTACTCGTACGACGCGATCGGTATCGAGACCGACGGCAAGGACGTCGACGCGTACGCCGCGTTCCTGCGTACCTGGCTGCGGCGCAAGCGGCTCAAGCACCAGGCGGACCTGCACCCGGTACGCAAGGACCGCCGGCTGGTGGCCCGCCGCTTCGAGGCGGTGATCGAGGGCCGGCAGCGGGTCGTCGTGTACCACGGGGACACGATCGAGGCGCGGGAGTTCCTGCGCGCCGAGTGCGCGGACGTGCTCGTAGCAGACGCACCTTACGGCGTGGCGCACGGCAGCCACACCGGCGGCGGGCGCTCGCGGGACCCCCTCGCCCTGCTGCGCGCGGCGGTACCGGTGTGGGTACGGCTGCTCCGCCCTGGTGGCGCGCTCGGCTTGTCCTGGAACACTTTCGTGGCCAAGCGGGAGGACGCGGCGCAGGTGCTCACCGAGCACGGGCTGACCGTCGTGGCGGCGCCCGGGTACCTCGATCTGGAGCACCGGGTCGACCAGGCGATCAACCGGGACGTGTTGGTCGTCACACGGTAACCGGGCTACCTTGGACCGGTGTCCGAGTACTGGTGGTCGATCGAGGTGCTGGACGGCGCGTTTCCCGCCGGCCGGTGGAAGGACGCGCACTCCGCCTCCCTCATCGAAGCCGCCCTGTCCCACGGTGCGCAGGACTGGAACTGGCAGGAGCACCGCTGGGGGGTGATCTTCGAGGTCGCCTTCCTCGACTCCGGCCACTGGGCCACGTTCCGCAGCCTGCCCGCGGTCACCGCCGCGCTGGACGCGGTACCCGACCCGATCAACGGGCTGCTCATCTACCAGGGGCGCGGCGGCACCTCCAACTCCGCCGACCCGCGCCGCCCCCGGCCCCGGGCGGGTGCGGGGTCGGCCGCCATCCCGCGCGAGCCGGACCCGATCATCGTGGCTCACCTCACCGAGGCGATCGCGGAGCAATATGCCGAGCGCGTCCAGGAACAGGTCGCCTAGTCTCACTCTCCGTGTACACCGGAACCGTGCTCTTCGACCTGTTGCTGCCGGATGATTCTCGGTCACTGAAAGTAAAGCGTTCGTACGTCCGTCCCGTCCTGGCCGCGCTCCGCCGGCTGGAGGTCTCGGCCGCCGAGGTGGGTGCGCTGGACCGGCACGGGCGCGCCGAGATCGGTGCCGCGGTGGTCGCCGCCGACGCCCGCCACGTGCGCGAAGTCCTCGACTCCTGCGAGCGGCTGGTCGCCGGCCGGCCGGAGCTGGAGTTGTTGTCGGTCCGGCGCCGGCTGCACGGCGACCACGACGACGGCGACGACGACAGCGACGACGGACCGTGACCCAGGTAATGTCGGGGATGTTCGCTGGAACGCTTCGTCGGAGGTGGGACATGACGGATCCGGCACGGGTACGTCGACACGCGGAACGCATTCGGGAGTTGGTCGCCACCCTCGTGCGTACCCAGATCAAGGACCCCCGCCTCGGCATGCTCACGATCACCGACGCCCGTATCACCGCCGACCTGCGCGACGCCACGGTCTTCTACACGGTGCTCGGCGACGCCGCGGCCCAGACGGGTACCGCCGCCGCGCTGGAGAGCGCCAAAGGGCTGCTGCGCAGCAGTGTCGGCAAGGCGCTCGGACTGCGCCACTCGCCCACGCTCACGTTCGTCCTCGACCACGTCGAGGACCACGTCAAGCACATCGACGAGCTGCTGGAGCAGGCCCGGCACGCCGACGCCGAGGTACAGCGGGCCGCGGCCGGCGCCGCGTACGCAGGTGACCCGCAGCCGTACAAGGTGGACAGTGCGGACGCCGACGAGGACCAGTACGCCGAGGATCGTAGGTGAGCCCCACCGCCGAGGTGGCGAGCACCGGCGTGGCCGGCAGCACGGTCCCCGAGGAGGACTGGACCGCCGCCGTGGCCGCGTTCCACGCGCTGCCCGCCGGGGCCAGCGTGCTGCTGGTCTGCCACGTCAACCCGGACGGCGACGCGCTGGGCAGCATGCTCGGCTTCGGGCTGGGCCTGCGCCGCCTCGGCGTACCCGCGCAGGCCACCTTCCCCGGGCCGTTCACCCTGGCCCCGCCGTTCGACCAGTTACCCGGGCTGGACCTGCTGATCCCGTCGTCCGCCGCGCCCGCCGCCCCGGACCTGCTGGTCTGCTTCGACGCGGCCAGCGAGGGGCGGCTCGGCGAGCTGATCAACCGGCTGGAGACGGCGGGTACCAGCATCGTGCTGGACCACCACGCCTCCAACACCGGCTTCGGCGCCATCCACGTGGTGGACCCGACCGCCGCCGCCACCTCGGTGGTGGTGGCCGGCCTGCTGGACCGGCTCGGTGTCGCGTTCGACGCGGAGATCGCTGAGTGTCTCTACGTCGCGCTGTCCACGGATACCGGGTCGTTCAAGTTCGACCTGACCACGCCGGCCGTGCACACGCTGGCGGCGCGGCTGCTGGCCACCGGCATCCGGCCGGCCGAGATCTCCCGCCGGCTGTTCGACAGCCGCCCGTTCGGCGCCATGAAGCTGTACGGCGACGTGCTGGCCCGGGCCACGCTGGAGCCGGAGTCCGGCAGCGGCGGGCTGGTCTGGTCGTACGCGACGCTGGCGGACCTGGCCCGGCACGGGCAGGGCGCGCACGTGCTGGAGGGACTGATCGACGCGGTACGGGTGGTCGAGGAGGCCGACGTGGCGTGCGTACTCAAGCAGGCCGGGCCGCGGGAGTGGGGCGTGTCGCTGCGTAGCAAGGGTGCCGTGGACGTGGCCGCCGTGGCGGTCGCGCTCGGCGGTGGCGGGCACCGGCTCGCCGCCGGGTTCACCGGGCGCGGCACGCTGGAGGACGTGATCGAGTCGGTGCGGGCGGCGTTGTGACGCCCGGGCGGTCGCCGGACCCGGAGTCCGCGGCCGCCCCGACCTGGCTCCGGCCCGCCGTACTGGTACCGGTGACGATCGCGCTCTCGCTGGTCGGGGGCCGGTTCCGGTCGTTCTCGCCGGCGGCCACCTGGTACGTGCTGGGGTTGTCCGCCGTGCTCGCCGGGCTCGGCCTGTCCGGGCGGGTACCGAAGCGGCCGGTGCCGGCGCGCCTGCCCCGGGCGGCGGCCTGGTGGCTGGTACCGGTGCTGCTCGCCGGGCTGCTCGAACTGGTCGACTTCCTGCTCGGGTCGGTACCCGCGCACCCCTCATTGTCCCGCCTGCTCGACCCGGTGCTCGCCGGGTACCTGCCGCGGTGCGCCGGGTACGCCGCCTGGCTGGCGGTGTTCTGGTGGCTGGTCCGCCGGTGAGCCGGCTGCTCACGCTGTGCGCGTTCGCCCTGGCCGGGCTGATCGCGGTGGGGCTGGAGGTGCTCGCCCGGCGGAAGAGGGCGCCGGTACCCCGGCTGGGTGAGGTGGTCGGCGCGCTGCTGGCGCACCGGGGCGCGCGGATCCTCGCGTACGCGCTCTGGGCCTGGCTCGGGTGGCACCTGTTCGCGCGCTGATCCTGAACGGACGATCACCTTAACGAGCGTTCCAGAGTGCGGGAAGTGTGCACACGAGGGTGCACCTGAACGTTAACTTAGTTCTTGTCGCGCGGTACCCATGCCCGTACCGCCCTTCCCGGCCTCGACATCCGGACACCCCGGTGGCCACGCAGGACGGCGTTCCCGAGCACGACCAGATCCTTCCTGGAAGGACGTCGAGATGCCCAGCAAGCCGAAGCCCGAGCCGACAGACGAGGCGGCCGAGCAGGCCCGCCGCGCGCTGCAGACCTCGATGGACACCCGGCAGTAGTCAGCACCGCCACACCCGCCGGGCTGCGCCGTGTCGCGAGCCTGGCGCTGCCGGCACTCGTCGTGCTCGCGGCCGAGCCGCTGTACGTCCTTGTCGACACGGCGGTCGTCGGGCACCTGGGTCGTACCCCGCTGGCGGCACTGGCCGTCGGCGGCGTGGTACTGACCACTGCCACCTGGTTCGGCAACGTGCTCGCCTACGGTACGACCGGGCGGGCCGCCCGCCGCTACGGCGCAGGTGAGCGCACCGCGGCCGTGGCCGAGGGGGTACAGGCCACCTGGCTCGCGCTCGCGGTGGGCGTGATCATTCTGCTCGCCGCGCAGGCGGGTGCCGGGCCGCTCGCGCGTACCCTCGCGGGCGGCGGCCATCCGGAGGTGGCCCGGGCCGCCGAGATGTGGCTGCGCATCGCGGCCCTGGGCGTTCCGGGCCTGCTGTTGGCCACCGCCGGCAACGGCTGGATGCGCGGCGTGCAGGAGTTGCGGCGGCCGATGCGGTACGTGCTCGGCGCAAGCGCGTTCTCCGCCGTCCTCTGCCCGCTGCTGGTCTACCCGGCCGGGCTCGGGCTGGCCGGCTCGGCCCTGGCCAACGTGTGCGCGCAGACCCTGTCCGGCGT
>DATEJJ010000627.1:0-2078 GCA_035278125.1 Rugosimonospora sp. | reverse complement strand
GGGCGCGCCTGAGCCCCGGGTGGTCTGGCACCGCGACGCGGCGACCGACGCGGCCGTGCTCGAACTGCGCGCGGCCGACGCGCCCGGACTGCTGTACCGGGTGGCGCGCGCGCTGGACGAGGCGGGCGCGGACGTGCGCGCGGCCCGCATCTCCACCCTGGGCGGGGACGTCGTGGACGCCTTCTACCTGGTCGGGCCGTGGTCGGATCCGACCGTCCGAGCTGAGGTCACCGACGCGGTGCTCACCGCTGCCGGGTAGCCTGGGGCGGGGCGCGGCGTGCGCCGGAACTCCGACATTCAGGGACGAAGTGCTGTGTTTGACACGCTGAGCGACCGGCTCAACGGGATCTTCAACAAGCTCCGCGGCAAGGGCCGGCTGACCGACGCCGACATCGACGCCACCGCCCGGGAGATCCGGCTCGCCCTGCTGGAGGCCGATGTCGCGCTGCCCGTGGTACGCGCGTTCATCTCCTCGGTGAAGGAGCGCTCGCGCGGCGCCGAGGTGCACCAGGCGCTCAACCCGGCGCAGCAGGTCATCAAGATCGTGCACGAGGAGCTGGTCGCGGTCCTCGGCGGCGAGACCCGCCGGCTCCGGTTCGCCAAGCAGCCGCCGACCGTGCTCATGCTCGCCGGCCTGCAGGGCTCCGGCAAGACCACGCTGGCCGGCAAGCTCGCCCGCTGGCTCAAGGCGCAGGGCCACCAGCCGCTGCTGGTCGCCGCCGACCTGCAGCGCCCCAACGCGGTCAACCAGCTGCAGGTACTCGGCCAGCGGGCCGGTGTGGAGGTCTTCGCGCCCGAGCCCGGCAACGGTACGGGCGACCCGGTGGTGGTGGCGAAGTCGTCCCTCGACCACGCCCGCCGGCAACTGCGCGACATCGTCATCGTGGACACCGCCGGCCGGCTGGGTATCGACGCGGAGATGATGGCGCAGGCGGCGGCTATCCGGGACGCGGTCACCCCGGACGAAATCATCTTCGTGGTCGACGCGATGGTCGGCCAGGACGCGGTGGCCACCGCCGAGGCGTTCCGCGACGGGGTGGGCATCACCGGCGTCGTACTGTCCAAACTGGACGGTGACGCGCGCGGCGGTGCGGCGCTGTCGGTACGGCACGTGACCGGCGAGCCGATCCTGTTCGCGTCCACCGGCGAGAAGCTGGAGGACTTCGACGTCTTCCACCCCGACCGGATGGCCTCGCGCATCCTGGGCATGGGCGACGTGCTGACCCTCATCGAGCAGGCCGAGGCGGCCTTCGACGACGAGCAGAAGCAGAAGATGACCGCCAAGCTCATGGGCGGCGACACCTTCACCCTGGAGGACTTCCTCGACCAGCTGACCGCGCTGCGCCGGATGGGCCCGATCGCCAACATCCTCGGCATGATGCCCGGCATGGGCCAGATGAAGGACCAGCTGGCGGAGCTGGACGACAGCCACTTCGACCGGATCACGGCGATCATCCGCTCCATGACCCCGGGCGAGCGGACCAACCCGAAGATCATTAACGGCTCCCGGCGGGTACGCATCGCGAACGGCTCGGGGGTCACGGTGATGGACGTGAACCAGCTGCTCAACCGCTTCGCCGAGGCGCAGAAGATGATGAAGCAGATGGGCCCGATGATGGGGCTGCCGGGCCGGCGCAAGGCGACGAAGTCGCCGAAGAACAAGCGCAAGGGCGGCAAGGGCGGTGGCGGCCGGCCCCGCGCGGGCGGCCTGCCCGGCGGTATGCCGGCCGGCATACCGCAGCTCCCGCCGGGCCTGGACCCGTCCGCGCTGGACCCGAACGCCGGCTTCAAGCCCCCCAAGCTCGACTTCTCCAAGTACAACAAGCGCGACAAGTAGCTTCCTTGATCACGGTGACCTGCCGGAGCTGAGCAGGCGGCGGGCGGCGATACGAGGGCGGGCCAAGCCGGCCGAGTGACCACGGTGGCGCCTGGTTAAAGGCGGCGCCTGGTTAACTGGGCGGATGGCACTGCATGTGCGGGGTGTGGTTCTGCCCGAGGACCAGGTCAGGGATCTCTGGCTGGTCGGGGACCGGGTCACCTTCGAACGGGTCCCCGACGCCGTCACGGTCGCGGATCGG
>DATEJJ010000626.1:0-7281 GCA_035278125.1 Rugosimonospora sp. | reverse complement strand
CACGCTCAACACCGTGCTGCAGGCGGCCTGGGCGATCCTGCTGGGCAGCCAGACCGGGCGCACGGATGTGGTCTTCGGCACCACCGTGTCCGGCCGGCCGCCGCACCTGCCCGGCGTGCACGACATGGTCGGCCTGTTCATCAACACGCTGCCGCTGCGGGTACGCCTGGACCCGGTGCGCACGCTCGCGCAGGTGCTGGCCGAGGTGCAGGACCGGCAGTCGGCCATGCTGCCGCACGGGTACGTCGGGCTGAACGACGTCCACCGCGCGTGCGGGCAGAGCCGGCTCTTCGACACCGTCACGGTCTTCGAGAACTTCCCGCGCAGCATGGTGGCGCGCCAGGAGATCGACGGGGTACGGGTCGCCGCCGCGCACGGGGCGGCCACCGCGCACTACCCGCTGTCCCTGGTCGTCGCGCCCGGCGAGGCGCTGGGCCTGTGGCTGCACCACGACGCGGGCCGGTTCGACGAGTCCACTGTGGAGGAACTCCTGGACCGGCTGATGCTGATCCTCGGCGCGATCGTCGCGGACCCGCAGCGGCGCCTGGCCGAGCTGGACCTGCTGGGCGAGGCCGGGCGGCGGCGCGTGCTGGAGCAGTGGGGCGGCGCGCCGTACGGGCCGGCCGAGCGGCTGGTGCCGGACCTGTTCACCGACCAGGTGCGGCGTACCCCGGAGGCGACCGCGCTCGTGCACGGCCGGTGGGCGGTCACCTACGCGTACCTGGACGGGCAGGCGAACATGCTCGCCCGCCGGCTGGTCGCCGCCGGCATCGGGCCGGAGAGCGTGGTGGCGCTCGCCCTGCCCCGCGGCGCCGACCTGGTGCTCGCGATCCTCGCCGTGGTCAAGGCGGGCGCGGCGCACCTGCCCATCGATCCGGAGCTGCCGGCCGACCGGATCGGCTTCATGCTCGCCGACGCGCGGCCGGCGCTGGTGCTCGCGACCTCGGTCACCGCGACCGTACTGGACGCGCCGGACGTACCGGTGCTGTGGCTGGACGCTCCCGATCCGACCAGCTACCCCAGTGACACGGTGGTCGACGCCGACCGCACCGCGCCGCTGCGCGCCGGCCACCCGGCGTACGTCATCTACACCTCCGGCTCGACGGGTACGCCGAAGGGGGTGGTGGTGACGCACGCCGGGCTGCCGGCGACCGCCCGCGCGCACATCGACACGCTCGGCATCGCGCCGGGCAGCCGGGTGCTGCAGTTCGCCTCCGCCAGCTTCGACGCGTCGGTGTGGGAGATCTGGGGCGCGCTGCTGTCCGGGGCGGCGCTGGTGGTACCCGCCGGCACGGCGCTGGCCGGCGACGCGCTCGCCGCCGCCCTCACCGAGCACGGCATCACCCACGCCACGCTCCCGCCGGCGGCGCTGACCGACCTGAGTCCGCCGCCCGACCTGGCCCACCTCGCGCTGGCCGGCGAGGCGCTGCCGGCGGACCTGGTGTCCCGCTGGGCGCCGCTGCTGGACATGCACAACGCGTACGGGCCGACGGAGACGACCATCTGCGCCACCATCACCGGCCCGCTGGCACCGGGCGACGCGCCCAGCATCGGCCGGGTCATCCGCGGGTCGCGGCTGTACGTGCTCGACGCGGCGCTGCGCCCGGTACCGCCCGGGGTACCCGGCGAGCTGTACGTGGCCGGGCCCGGGGTGGCGCGCGGGTACCGGTTCCGCCCGGGCCTGACCGCGGAGCGCTTCGTGGCCGCGCCGTTCGGCCAGCCGGGCGAGCGCATGTACCGCACCGGGGACCTGGTGCGCTGGCGTACGGACGGGCAACTGGACTTCCTCGGGCGTACCGACGACCAGGTGAAGATCCGCGGGCACCGGATCGAGCTGGGCGAGGTGACCAGCGTGCTGCGCAGCTGCCGGGGCGTGACGCAGGCGGCCGCGGTGGTACGCGAGGACCGGCCCGGTGACCGCCGGCTGGTCGGGTACCTCGTACCGGCCGGCCCGCTGGACCTGGACGAGGTACGCCGGCACCTGGCCCGGCAGCTGCCCCGGTACATGCTGCCCAGCGCACTGGTCACAGTGGACGAACTGCCGCTGACCACGAGCGGGAAGCTGGACCGCAAGGCGCTGCCCGCGCCGCGCCGCGAAGCGGCGACGACCTCCCGCCCGCCGCGCACCTCGACCGAGCAGGCGCTGTGCGACATCTTCGCGGCGGTACTGGGTACCGACACGGTCGGGGTGGACGACGACTTCTTCCACCTCGGCGGGGACAGCATCCTTGCCACCCGGCTGGCCAGCCAGGTACGCGCGGCGCTGGGTACCGACCTGTCCATCCGGACCGTCTTCGACGCGCCCACGGTCGCGGAACTGGCGCACCGGCTCGCGCACAACCGGGTACCGGACGAGCTGGAGGTGCTGCTGCCACTGCGCGCCCGGGGTACCCGCCCGCCGCTGTTCTGCATCCACCCGGCCGCCGGGCTCAGCTGGCCGTACGCCGGCCTGCTCCAGTACCTGCACCCGGACCAGCCGCTGTACGGGCTGCAGGCGCGCGCGCTGGGCCGGGACGGGGTACGGCTGCCGAGCGTACCGAGCATGGCCGCGGACTACCTCGCGCAGATCCGCCAGATCCAGCCCACCGGACCGTACCGGCTGCTGGGCTGGTCCTTCGGTGGCCTGGTGGCGCACGCGATCGCCACGCTGCTGGAGGGCGAGGGGGAGCGGGTGGCGCTGCTCGCGGTGCTCGACGGGTACCCGGCCGGCTCGCCCATCATGGAGCGCGCCGGTGCCTCCAGCGCCATGCCGAGCGGGCGGCGGCTGCTGTCGGTACTGCTGCGGGACGTGGTGGTCGACGAGGCGACGCCGCACGACGAGCTGGAGCGCATCCTGGCCGGGTTGCAGGGCCAGCTGAGCGCGGCGACCGGGTTGACCGAGGTGCGCATCGCCCAGCGGCTCAACGACGTGTACGCCCACCACCACCGGCTGGCGCACGAGTTCACGCCGGACCGGTTCTCCGGCGACCTGCTGCTGTTCTGCTCCAGCACCCACGCCGAGCACGGCACCCTGCTCGCCGAGCGCTCCTGGCTGCCCTATGTGGACGGTACGGTCCGGGTGCACCAGGTGGAGTGCGAGCACGAGCGCATGCTCCGGCCGGCCGGGCTGAACCGGATGGGGCCGATCCTCTCGGACGGGATCGAGAGGGCGTTGCAGATGTTCACACCGCGAGGAGCGCAGTCATGACGAACCCGTTCGAGGACCCCGAGGCGAGCTACCTGGCGCTGATCAACGAGGAAGGCCAGTACTCGCTGTGGCCCGCCTTCGCGGACGTACCGGCCGGCTGGCTGATCGCGCACCCCGAGGACACCCGGGACGCCTGCCTCGCCTACATCGAGCAGCACTGGACGGACATGCGGCCGGCCAGCCTGGTCAGGGCGATGGCTGCCGAGGACTCCCGCTCGGCGTAGGCACCCACACCGGCCGTATCCGGCCCGGCGTGCGACCGTCCCCAGTGGACGGCCGCGGCGCCGTGCCGGATACGCGCGCGGCCGGGACCGGCTGCGGTTCCAGCGGGACCGTCTGCGGTACCACGGCGACCGGCTCGGGCGCTTCGGGCGTGGCCGTGGTGGGTGCCCCGTTCGTGGTGGGTGCCCCGTTCGTGGCGGGTGCCCCGTTCGCGGTGGATGCCCCGTTCGCTGCGGGTGCACCGGCCGCCTTGGATGCCCCGGCCGCCTTGGGTGCGGTGCCCGCCTTGCGCGCGGCCGCCAACTCCAACCTCAGTGCGATGGCCGGCTTGGACACGGCAGTCCGCCTGGCGGCGAGGCCCGGCCTCGGTGCGCCGGCCGCCCTGGGTGCGGCAGCAGGCTTGGGTGCGCCGGCCGGCCTGGGTGCGGCAGCAGGCTTGGGTGCGGCGGCCGGCTGCGGCGCGTGGACCTGGTGCAGGAGGCGGGCGTAGAGCCACGCCAGCGGGCGGGGCGCCCACCAGTTCCGCCGGCCGAGCAGGGTCATCGTGGCCGGGACCAGCAGGCACCGCACGATGGTGGCGTCGACCGCCACCGCGACCGCCAGCCCCAGGCCGATCTGCTGGATCTCGCCGGACTTGGCGAGCGTGAAGCAGGCGAACACGATCACCATGAGCATCGCGGCGGACGTGATGACCCGGCCCGAGCTCTGCAGCCCGCGGCGTACCGCCTCGTCCGTCTCCACGCCCTGGTCGACGTACTCCTTGATGCGGCCGAGCAGGAACACCTCATAGTCCATGGACAGGCCGAAGGCGAACGCGAACACCAGAATCAACACGAACGGGTCGATGCCCGGTACCTGCAACACGCCCAGCAGCGCGGACGGGTACTCGTTCTGGAACACCGCACTGAGTACGCCGAACGTGGCGCCCAGCGACACCACGTTCATCAGCACCACCTTGGCGGGTATCACCAGCGACCCCGTCATCACGAACAGCAGCACGGTCATCAGCAGCAGGGTGATCCCGATCGCCTGGGGCAGCTTCGCGGTGAGCAGAGTGAGCAGGTCGTCCAGCAGGGCCGCGTCCCCGGTGACCCAGGACGTCACGCCCGGCGGCCGGTCCGCCCGTACCCGGTGCACGAGGTCGCGGGCGTCCGCGCCCTGCGGGTCCCCGGACACGCCGAAGTCCACAGTCGACAGACGGGGACCCACCTGCTGGGCCGCACCGACCTGAGCCACGCCGGGCTGGCCGCGCCACCGCTTGGCCCAAGCGTTCAGGTGCGCCGCGTCGGTACGCGCCACCACCGTCACCGCCGGCGTGCTGGGTACCCCGTACTCCGTCGCCAGGACGCGGGACACCTGCACCGCCTCCAGCGACGGCGGCATGCTGTCGATGTCGGGCAGGCGCAGCACGGTCGACAGCACCGGCGCGCCGGCCAGCAGCAGGATCACCGCGGTGGTGACGGCGAAGGCGGCGGGGTACCGTTGCACCGCCCGGGCCAGCCGCGCGAAGAAGCCCGTGCCGTCGTCCGCGGTGTCGGGCTCGTCCAGGCGGTTCTTGTGCTGGGAGCGGCGGATCCGCTTGTGTGTCAGCCGCAGCAGGCTCGCGGTGAGGGTCAGCGACGTGCTCATCGCGACCACCGCGATGACGACGCCGGCGACAGTCATCGCGATGAGACTGGCGACGCCGAACATGAGCAGTCCGGTGAGCGCGGCGGCCACCGTCAGCGCGCTGAACATGACGGTACGGCCGGCGCTGGACCAGGTGCGGCCGACCGCCTCGGCCGGGTCGGTGCCGGCGGCCAGCTCCTCGCGGTACCGGGCCACCAGCAGCAGCCCGTAGTCGATGGACAGTCCGAGGCCGAGCAGGGTCACCACGGTGACCGCGTTGGAGTCCAGGTCGGTGAGGTGGGACAGGCCCAGCAGCGCGGTCATGGCCGACGCGACCGAGACCGCCGCGGCGAGTACCGGCAGCCCGGCGGCGACCAGCCCGCCGAACACCACGACCAGCAGGGCCAGGGTAATGGGCAGGGACAGGTTCTCCGCCTTGGCCAGGTCCTGCTGTGCCTGAACATTGCTCTGCCGGGTGAGCACCGCGTCGCCGCCGACGAGCACCCGCGCGCTACCCGCGCTGGTACCGGCGAGCTTGGCGGGCAGCGCGTGGAAGCGGTCGGCGACGGTGTCCACTGTGGTCCCACTCACGCCGTGCGCCAGCGTCACGACGATCAGCTCACCCTGCCCGCTCGGTGACATCGCGTAGGGCGACGCCACCTTGGTCACGCCCGGGATGTGCGACACGCCCGCGACCACGCTGCGCAAAGCCGTACGCAGCGGGGCGGATCGCGGGTCCACGTCCTGGACCACCACCTCGATCCGCCCACCCTGCGTGCTGGCGTCGGTGAGTTCGTCGGCCCCGGCCACGGACTCCAGGGTCCGCGGCCCCATGCTGGTCACCAGGCGGTCGAAGACCTGCCCGCTGGCGAAGACGCCGAGCGCCATCGCCACGAGCCAGAAAACCAGCACGGTCTTGCTGAACCGGAAGCACGTACGCCCCACCCACGCGACCATTCGCCGCTCCTCCCGGGGCGTACCCGCGCACCCCTATGGGTACATACGGAGCCGGCGCGCTCACGGCTTGCCCATACCGCGAATTCCGCCGAGGCAAAGATCACAATTGGCGAAAACACCGACAACCCGAGGGTACCCACGTCAGCCACCGGCCGGCAGCGGCCACAGGTAAGCATGGTCACCCTGCATGAATAGCAGCCAGGTGAGCGCGCCGTCCGGGCACCGCAGCAGTCGGGTGCCGGCGGTCAGCGGCCAGTACCCGCCGCCGTCGAACGGCATCGCGAAGGCGGTGCGCCGGCACGCGGACGGCGGGTGCCAGCCGGCGGGTACCACGCCGTCCAGCTTGAGCCCGCCCGCCTCGGTGGCGTCGCGCGGTCCCGGCTGTTTGACGGTGACCTGTGTGGTGTCCGGGGGCAGCCAGGACGGCACCGGGCGCTGTGTGGTCTGCCCGAGCGTGTCGTAGTGGTGCAGCACGATGTGGCCCTGCTCCTGCGCGAGCCACTCACCCGGTGTCTCGTGCGCGGCGGCGGTACCGGCGAGCGCGGCGGCGACACCGCCGAGGCCCAGGACGCAGAGACTCAATACGACAATCACGTACCTGCGGGACAGGCGCATCTCATTCCTTCCATTGTGGACAGTTGAGTCAGGCTTCGAGGTAGGCGCGGATGGCCGGGCGGCGCAGCACCTCGCGGGCGGGCCAGGCGCTGGCCACCCAGGTGAGGGCGGCCGCGCCGAGCGCCACCGCGAGCAGCAGGGTCAGCGGCAGCACCGGTACCAGCACCAGGCTGTGCGTGGGCCGGCTGAGCAGCACCTGCGCGCCGAACCAGCCGTACCCGACGCCGCAGGCCAGGCCGAGCACCACACCGCCCGCGCTGAGCAGGCCGGCCTCGGCGCGGATCATGCGCCGGGTGTGCCGCGGCGTCTGCCCGAGCACGCGCAGCAGCGCGATTTCCCGGTGCCGCAGCCGCAGGCCGTACGAGATCGTGGTGACCACTCCCAGCGCGGAGGTGAGCGCGGTCAGGCTGATCATCGCCGCCCCGGCGAACACGATCCCCGCGATGCCCTGCGACACCCCGGTCGCCGCCGCGAAGTAGCCGTCGACCGCGGCGAACGCGGTGCCGGAGGCCACCCCGAGCATGGTGACGACGCAGACCCCGACGGCCACCGCGAGCGCGGCCCGCGAACTGCGTACCCCGTGCTGCCGCAGCCGCCGCCCGGCCACGTCCAGGTCGCTGCCGGGCCGCGCGCGCCGGCTCAGCACCCCGACCAACCGGCCGACCACGCGATCGGCCGAGCCGAGCACGGCC
>DATEJJ010000625.1:0-6713 GCA_035278125.1 Rugosimonospora sp. | reverse complement strand
GGCCCGGTAGGCCGGTGCGTGCAGCCACTGCACGAGCAGCAGGGCAACGGCGTTCGCGGTGAGCGCGGCCGCACCGGCCGTGGACAGGTCGAGGGCGGCCGGCCGCAGCGCGGGTACCGCCCCGGTGCGCACGAGGAGCGTGGTCACACCGGCGGCTACCGCGATCAGGCCCGCGTCCACGAGTACCCGACGCGGCCACCGTTGACCGTCCGCGAGTTGCACCCTGGCCTGCCCCTCAGTCGGGAGCACGTCTCACTTCGTGATCAGCGTAACCGCTTAGACCCGATTAGCGGCTAATATCCGGTAGCTGCCGCTCAGCCCGGCCCTCCTTACCTCCCGCCCCGAACGCACCGCCCGCCACGGGTGCCGTCACCATTCCCGGTGGGCGAATCCACGCCAGTCGAAGCCGTCCTCCACCACCAGCCCCGCCGCGCGCCGCACGATCTCCTTCGCGTGCTCGTTCGCGTGGTGGCCGCAGAAGGTCAGCGCGCCGCCGACGTCCAGCTCGACCTGGAGCTTGGCGGCGACACCGCACCGGTCACAGATGTCGCCGAGGGCCGGGGTCGAGTCCAGGCGGGGCGCGGGGGACACGAGCTGCGTCATGGCTGGCTCCTCACTCGGCGTCTGTGCGAACTAGAAGCCGAATCGGCCGCGCCACGCCGCCGGTTAGCTGAATCGCCGCCCCGTGACGGTGCCCACGGCCGGGCGGATGCCGCCCGACCGCTACACCGTAACGGCAACCGGGCGCGACCGGACCCTGAACCAGCCGACCCCGACCTTTGTACGTGTCCGGGAGGACACATCGGCGGGGGCCTTCAGTAGGGGGAATTGAAGTGACGGTGACTATCCGGGGGCTGGCACGACGCCTCGTGGTCGCGATCGCGGCCGGGGCGGTGGCCACGACGGGTACGGTCAGCCTGGGCGGTGCCGCGTTCGCGGCCGAGTCCGCGCGTACGGTGCAGTTCACGGCGTCGGACGACGCGTACACGGTGAGCCGCCACCGGACCACCCACACCGGGAGCCAGCCCCGCCTCGTCGCCGGCAGCCAGAGCGGCAGCACCATGGTGGCGTACCTGAAGTTCCGCGTCGCGGGCCTGCCCGGCGCCGTACGCGGTGCCACCCTCACCCTGGTACGCGAGCAGCGCCAGCTGCCGGGCACCCTGCGCCTGGCCCTGGTCGGCACGGGCTGGTCGGAGGGTGGCCTGAGCGCCGCCAACGCCCCGCGCCCGGGCCGCGCCGTCGCCACCGTCCACCCCACCCGGTACGCCTCGCGCGTCACCTTCAACGTCGGCTCGGTGGTACACGGCCCCGGCGTGTACGCCTTCGCGCTCACCGCCTCCGGCCACGGCGCGGCGTACTTCCGCTCGGCGCAGAGCGCGTACCGCCCGCTGCTGAGCGTCCAGTCAGTCGTGCCGGACTACGCCGCGGTCTCGCCGCAGCGCCCGGTGCTCCCCACCGCCCCGCAGGGCGGCACCCCGCCGCAGGGCGGCACCTCGCCCAGCGCTTCCCCCACAGCCTCGCCGACCACCTCGCCGTCGGCGCCGCAGACCCGACCGACCGCGAGCGCCTCGCCGGTCCCGTCCTCCTCTCCCACCGCCACCGCCTCCCCGACCCCGACCGCCTCGCCCAGCGCTTCCCCCACCACCGCGCCGACGCCCACCGCCTCCCCCAGCGCCCCGCCGACCGCTTCGCCGTCGCCGTCGAACTCCACCTGCGGGCTGACCGCGCTGCTCGTACCGACCTGCAACATCCTGTGGGGCGCCGCCGCCGGTGGCTTCACCACCACCCCGCGGGACACCGCGCTGCGCGACTGGGAGCAGGCCAGCGGCCGCAGCGCGCAGATCTACCACACGTACCACCGCGGTGACGAGCTGTTCCCGACCAGTGCCGAGATCGCCATGGCGCACGACCCGGCCACGCCCCGGCTGCTGCTGATGAACTGGAAGGTGGCGTACGGCACCACGTGGGCGAAGGTGGCCGCGGGTGCGATGGACGCGCGGATCGACCGCGAGGCCGCGTACCTGAAGTCCCACTTCACCGACAAGTTCTACCTGGTGCTGCACCACGAGCCGGAGAACGACGTGAACCCGGCGGCCGGCTCGGGCATGACCGCGCCCGACTTCGCGGCGATGTTCCGCCACACCGTGCTGCGGCTGCGCGCCGACGGGGTGGGCAACGCGGTGTTCGTGATCGCCTACCTCAGCTCCGAGAACTGGTTCAACGCGTCCTGGTGGTCGCAGCTGTACCCGGGCGACGACGTGGTCGACTGGATCGGGCTGGACACCTACGTGACCTCGCAGCCGGGCGCGTTCCACTTCGGCGACTTCACGTCCATGATGGACCGTACCTCGCGCACCAGCTCGTTCCCGGGCTTCTACAACTGGGCCACCCGGCAGCACCCGAACAAGCCGTTCATGATCGCCGAGTGGGGCACGTACGAGTACACCGCGGACCCGTCGCTGAAGGCGCGTACCTTCTCCACCGTGCTGGACGAGCTGGCCAAGTACCCGGCCGTGAAGGCGATGGTCTACTTCGACACGCCGCACAACCAGGCCGGTCTGGACACGCGGATCGACAGCTCGGCGCAGAGCCTGGCCCAGTTCCGGCGGATCGCGGCGGACCCGCGCTTCGAGGTCCGGATCAAGTAAGTCCCCCGCGGCCCGCGATCCCGTCCCGGATCGCGGGCCGCGCCGTGTCCAATGGGGACACTGCGGCACCGGGTACCGGGCGGGGCGCGAGTGACCCGGCCGAGTACGCCGAAGCCGCCCGCCGCCCGTACCGCCGGCATAGCCTGTGACTGACATTCGCGTCCCGTGGCTTCGCCGTCCCGGGACGCGCGCGGCACGGGGGTGGGTCTGATGCTCGACACGCAGGAGAGCACATCTGCGTTGACGGTTCTGGTGGTGGACGACGAGGACGATCTCCGCGAGGTGATCCGCCGGATCCTGCAACGCCGGGGATTCACCGCGCTCGTCGCGTCCGACGCCGACCAGGCGGTCGCGGTCTGCCGCGACTACCCGGACGAGATCCACGTGCTGCTCACGGATCTGAGCATGCCGGGGATGCCCGGGCAGGAGCTGGCCCGCCGGGCCGGCGAGGTGCGGCCCGGGATGCGCGTGGTGTACGTGTCCGGCACGTCCCGCGATATCGCGGTGGGGCAGGGCGTGATCGAAGCGGACGCGGCGATGCTGCAGAAGCCGTTCACCGCCGACTCGCTCGTCGCGGCGGTACACGCGGCCATGGCCGCCGGCAGCGCGGCGTGAGAGCCGGCTGAGGCGCCGCTCAAGTCACTCAGGTCCCGGCGTGGTGCGCCGATGGTGTCCATGCATCGACGAGGGAGGTACGCCGTGGAAGAGCTGGGCGACATCGTCCAGGAGTTCCTCGTGGAAAGCCATGAGAACCTCGACCAACTGGACCGGGATCTGGTGGAGCTGGAGCAGGCCCCCGACTCCCGCGGCTTGATCTCAAGCATCTTCCGTACCATCCACACCATCAAGGGCACGAGCGGCTTCCTCGCGTTCGGGCGCCTGGAGGGCGTCACCCACGCCGGCGAGTCCCTGCTGGCCCGGCTGCGCGACGGCGTCCAGCCGGTCACCCCCGAGACCATCACCACGCTGCTGGCCATGGTGGACCGGGTCCGCGCGCTGCTGGCCGTGGTCGAGGAGACCGGCAGCGAGGGCGACGACGACCTGGGCGTCACCGAGGTGATCGCCATGGTGAACCGGCAGATGGAGGCACCCGGCGGCGCGGCCGCCGAAGAGTCTGCTGTGGACAGTTCCGGACCGGTCGCCGACGAGGCTCCCGAGGCTGTGCCGGCGCAGGCCGGGAGCCCGGAGCCGGTCGCGAGCGAACCGCCCCCGCCCGCCAAGAAGCCCCGCGCCAGCCGCCGGCGTACCCCCGCGAAAGCCGCCGCCGCGAAGGCGGAGATGCCGGCGGCAGCACCCGTCCCGGACGCCACGCCTCCCGCCGGCGGCCCGGCCGCCCGCCGCCCGCTGGGCCAGCTGCTCGTGGAGAGTGGCGGCGCGGCCGAGAACGATGTGGTCTGGGCGTTGCAGCGGCAGATCGAGGGCGACGACCGCAAGCTGGGCACCATGCTGCTGGAGGAGGGCAAGGCCGGACCGGGCGCGGTGAACGACGCGCTGCAGGCGCAGAGCAAGCGCAGCATCGCGGACAGCGCCATCCGGGTCGACGTGGACCTGCTCGACTCGCTGATGAATCTGGTGGGCGAGCTGGTGCTGGTGCGCAACCAGCTGGTGCGCGGCGCCGCGGACGGCAGCGACCAGGTACTGGTACGCACCACGCAGCGGCTCAACCTCATCACCAGCGAGCTGCAGGAAGGGATCATGAAGACCCGGATGCAGCCGATCGAGCACCTCTGGTCGAAGCTGCCCCGGGTCATCCGGGACCTGTCCCAGGCGTGCGGCAAGCGGGTGCGCCTGGCGATGCACGGCGCCGAGACGGAGCTGGACCGCAGCCTGCTCGAAGCGGTCAAGGACCCGCTGACCCACCTGGTGCGCAACGCCGTCGACCACGGCGTGGAGACGCCGGAGGAGCGTGCCGCGGCCGGCAAGGATCCGGAGGGTACCCTCACGCTGCGCGCCTACCACGAGGGCGGGCACGTCACCGTGGAGATCAGCGACGACGGCGCCGGTATCGACGTGGACCGGGTCGCGCGTACCGGCGTGGAGCGCGGGCTCATCAGCGCGGCGCAGGCGGCGCAGATGGAGCCGCGCGAGATCATCATGCTGGTGTTCCAGCCCGGCTTCTCCACCGCCCGCCAGGTCACCAACGTGTCCGGGCGCGGCGTGGGCATGGACGTGGTGAAGACGAACATCGAGCGCATCGGCGGCGCGGTGGACGTGGAGACCACGCTGGGCGCGGGTACCACGTGGCGGCTGACCATCCCGCTGACGCTGGCCATCATCCAGGCGCTGACCATCGAGTGCGCCGGGGAGCGGTACGTCATCCCGCAGGTCGCCGTGCACGAACTGGTCTACATCGACGGCCAGTCCACGAAGATCGAGTACGCCTCGGGCGCGCCCGTGTACCGGCTGCGCGGCCGGCTGCTCCCGCTGGTCCGGCTGGACCAGACGCTCGGCCTGCCCGCGGGCAACAACGACGAGGGCCTGTACGTGGTGGTGCTCCAGGCGGACAGCCGGCGCTTCGGCGTCGTGGTGGACCGGGTGCTCAACACCGAGGAGGTCGTCGTCAAGGCGCTCACCGCACGCTTCAAGGACATCGGCCTGTACGCGGGCGCGACCATCCTGGGCGACGGCAAGGTGGCGCTGATCCTCGACGTGGCCTCGCTGGCCCGCCGCTCGCACCTGCACGGCGCCGGTACCGACCGGCTCGCGCTGGCCGACACGGTGGACACGAGCGCCACCTCTTCCACGGTCAACCGGCTGCTCATCACCGGCGTCGGCGACCGGCGGGTGGCGATCCCGCTGGACACCGTGACCCGGCTGGAGGAGTTCGCCAAGGACCGGATCGAGCGGGTCGGCCGCCGCGAGGTGGTGCAGTACCGCGAGCAGATCCTGCCCCTGGTACGCCTGGCGGACCTGCTCGGCGCGATGCCCGACGACACCGGCGACACCGTACCGGTGGTGGTCTACACCGAGCACGAGCGCAGCGTGGCGCTGGCCGTTGACAAGATCGTCGATATCGTCGAGGACGCCATCACCGCGCGCCGGGACACCGACGACGACGGGCTGGCCGGCTCGGCCGTGATCCAGCAGCGGATGACCGAACTGCTGGACGTGCGGCGCGCGATCCTCGCCGCGGACCCGAACTTCTATGCGGAGCTGCCCGACCAGCAGCTGGTGGAGGCGTGAGATGGCCAGCATCCAGTACGCCACGTTCGAGGTGGCGGACCAGCTCTTCGGGGTGACCGTGGACGCGGTACAGGAGGTGCTCTCGTTCAACGAGTACACCGCGGTACCGTTGGCGCCCAAGGCGGTCGGCGGGCTGTTCAACCTGCGCGGCCAGGTGATCGCCGCGGTGGACCTGCGGGTACAGCTGGGCCTGCAGGCGCAGTCGCTGGACGGTGCGGTGATGAACGTGATCCTGCGCGGTGACGACGAACCGGTGAGCCTGCTGGTCGACCGCATCGGCGAGGTGATCGACCTGGACGAGTCCACCTTCGAGCCGCCGCCGGACACGCTCACCGGCGCGGCCCGGGACCTCGTCGTCGGTACCTTCAAGCTGCAGGACCGGCTGATGCTGGCGCTCAACGCCAACCAGGCGGTCGACACGTCGCGGGCGACCTCGCACTCCACAATGGACAAATAGGGGTGTACAGCCTTGTCAGCGCGCCGGTACTGGGCTTCGACCTGACCCGGCTGGCTGGCGGCTCGGCCACCGCCGAGGTGCTGGTACGGGCGCTCTGCCTGCAGCCGGACGACCTGCCGGTACTCGCGGCGCAGCTGCCCGACGAGGACCGGCGCGGCGAGCTGTGGCTCGCGGTGGAGGGTGCCGCCGACCGGCTGCGCACCTTGAAGTCCATTGTGGACGACGAGGAGCCGGAGCAGGCGCTGGCGCTGTTGCAGCAGGCGCCGATCGGCTCGCTCGACGGGCTGCTGCGCCTGGTGCGGTACGACGTGATGTCCTGGACCTGGCGGGACGGCCCGGCATCGGCGCTACCCCCGACGGATCCCGGTCCCCAGCCGGATCCCGGTCCCCAGCCGCACAACCGGCACCCGGTCGCGGGCGGCCCG
>DATEJJ010000624.1:0-4488 GCA_035278125.1 Rugosimonospora sp. | reverse complement strand
TGCGACCCGCTGGCCGACCGCCATGCCCAGGCCCAGGCCGACGCCCTCGCCCGCGCCGCCGCCCGGGTTGGCGGCCGCCTCCTCCAGCGCGTTCGCGGCCTGGAACTTGGTGTACTGGTCCAGGTTGCCCACGATGCCCATCTGGGTGCGCTTGTCCAGCGCCTGCTCCACCTCGGGCGGCACCGAGATGTTCTCGATGATGAACTTCGGTACTGCGACCCCGATCGCGGACAGCTCCTCGGTCAGCACCCCGGCCAGCCGGGTACCGATGGCCTCCTGCTGCGCCGCCAGGTCGAGCATGGGTACCTGCGCCGTGGCCAGCGCGCTGCCCAGCCGGCCGACGATCGTCTGGCGCAGGTATTCGGAGACTTCCTCGGTGCGGAACTGCGGGTCGGTGCCGACCAGCTCCTTGAGGAACTTGGCCGGATCCACCACGCGCACCGCGTACGCGCCGAACGCGCGCAGCCGGACCATCCCGAACTCCGGGTCACGCACGATGACCGGGTTCTGGGTACCCCACTTCATGTCCGTGAACTGGCGGGTGTTGACGAAGTACACCTCGGCCTTGAACGGCGAGTGGAAGCCGTACTTCCAGCCCTGCAGGGTGGACAGGATCGGCATGTTCGCCGTCTCCAGCGTGTACGTGCCCGGCTGGTACACGTCGGCGATGGTGCCCTCGTTGACGAAGACGGCGGTCTGGGACTCCCGCACGATGAGCTTCGCGCCCATCTTGATCTCGTTCTCGTACCGGGGGAACCGCCACACGATCGTGTCGCGGCTGTGGTCCAGCCACTCGATGATGTCGATCAGCTCGCCCCGGAGCTTGTCCATCAGACCCACGGCGATCCCCTCACCTGCCACGCCCCTCGCACCTGTGCGCAGACGGTAGCAGCAGGCGTCCACCGGGTGGGATGTTTCGCGGCCGGACTGTCCCGACTCAGACAGTGATCCAGACGGTGACGAACCTGCCCGCCTCGGTGGAGCACTCCAGCCGGATCGGGCCGCTGGGCGCCGCGGGGAACGAGAAGCACCCGACCGGGTCGGCGGCCACCGCGGCGAACGGGCCGTCCGCGGTCACCAGCGTGACCAGGCCCGGCTGCGCCGGGATCAGCTGCCCCTCGATGCCCGAGCCGTTCAGCTCGATCTCCACGCCCAGGTGGTCCCCGTGGAACGCGAGGGTACGGGCCGACTCCGCCGGGCTCTCCCGTACCGCCGCCGAGTCGTCCAGGTGCGAGTCGTAGAGCAGCCCGATCAGCTCCAGATCGGTGTCCACGCTGTGCCAGCTGTACGCGGCCCGTGCGGCGCGCAGGATCTCCTCGTCGACGGCGGGCACCGTCAGCGCGGCGCGCAGATCGGCAAGCAGCTCTTCGTCGTCATTCCAGTTCGGCGAGGGCATGCCGTCCACCTCCATCCGGGGCGGCTTCACGCGTCGCCTCCAGGTACGTCCTGATCGCTGTCGTGGCGCGCAGCTTGTCGAGAATCCGGCTGCGGGTCGGCCCGATGCTGCCGATCGGGATGCCGAGCCGCCGGCTTATCTCGGCATACGGCGGGGGTGGGTCGGTGGCCAGCAGCACCAGCAGCTCACGCTGGTGCGGTGCCAGCTCGGCCAGCCCGTCCCGCAGTGCCTGCTGCCGTTCGGCCTCCACCAGATCTCCGTCCATGTCGACTGTCGCCGACTGGTCCAGTACCCGCCCGTTGAGCGGGTCAACCGGAACTGTGCGGCCGCCGGAGCGAAGCAAGCGCAGACACTCGTGCTTCGCGGTGGTGATGATCCAGCCGGCCAGCGCGGCGGGCTCCCGGATGTCGGCCAGGTGTTCGACCAGGCGTAGCCACACGGTCTGGCTGACGTCCTGGGCGTCCGCCGCCGACAGCCGGTACTGGCGGGTCACCGCGACGACGAGGTGGGCGTACCGGTGCACGAGTTCGTGCCACGCCTTCTCGTCACCGTCGGCGCCCGCCCGTACCAGGGTCGGTAAGTCGGATGCCTTCGCCATACGTACGCCATCCCCTTTCACCTGCAGCCCTGATCTTGCCAGGACGCCAGGCCACCCAGTCAGAGGAGCCACCCGAGCCTGAGGGTGATACATCGTGGCGCAACACACTGCCAACTTCCGGACAGACGTGACTCTCCCGGTACCGGCGCTGCCTTCCCTCGCCACCCCGAAACCCCGCCTTCGGCGGCGGGGCGGCTCGGTCCAGGAGCCGCCGCGCCCCGCTCCGCTCACAGTCCAGGCAGGATCCGTAGCGCCTGCCCGAAGTCCGGCACGGGTCGCCCCGCGCGCAACAGCCGTACCAGCGCCTCCTGTGGCGTCAGGTCGAGGTCCTGGGCGATCCGGGCCACCGCGCCGGCGACCTGGGGTGCGGCGAACGATGTGCCGTTCCAGATGGCCCAGGCGTCCGCCGGGAAGGTGTCCGGCTCCGGGTCGATCGCGGCCGACTCGCGACCCTCCACATAGGTCGACCGCAGGCCCTGCCCGATGGTGGAGCAGGTGACCCAGTGGCCCCGGCTGGACCAGGTGGTGGGCTGCATGTCCGGCCCCAGCCCGGCCACCGAGACGACGCGCCGGAACGCGCCCGGCCAGCACGGCGTGTTGTCGCCGTAGTTGCCCGCCGCCGCGACGATCACGACCTTCGAGCCGCGTTCGCGTTCGATGTCCGCGATGATGTCCAGCGCGGCGCTCATCGCCACCGGCGGTACGTCGTCCGGGGTCTGGCCGCCGAGCGAGAGGTTGAGGATCCCGCAGTCGCCGTCCTTGACCGCCCGGATCATCGCCTCGGCCACGCGCAGTTCGCTGCCCAGGCCGTCGCTGTCGAGCGCACGGTAGACCCGGACCTCCGCGTCCGGCGCCACCTGCGCCACGATCCCGGCCACGAACGTGCCGTGCCCCGCGTGCAGATCGAGGTAGCCGTCCGGGTGGGGCAGGTCGTCGAGCGGGTCGATGTTGCCGCCCCGCGGGATATCCGTGAGCCAGCCGTCTGTCCGGATTTCCGCGGCGATGCCGCAGTCGATGATGCCGACGCGGGCCGGCTTGCCGCCGCACCGCAGCCCGTATTCGGGGAACGGGCCGGGGCCTACCGCCGGCTCGGCGCCGCCAATGCCCTTGATGACGGGGCCGAGCGGCACGATGTGGTCCACCGAGGCGCTGAATCCGCGCTGGCGCAGTAGCCGCGCCACGTCGTCCAGAGTGGACCCGTCGAGGTCCCGGTTGGACAAACGGACAACTCGCTCAGCAAGCTCGGGACAGTCGAAATCCTCTACCGTGAGCCCATGCGCGTCGAGAACGGCCTGCGCGCCCCGCTGCTCGTACCCTTCCCGGGTCATCAGGAGTTCGCCGCTGACCAGCAGGTGGTCGAAGCCCACCTCGCGGTGCAGCACGTCGAACTGCACGAACTCGCCGCCCCGCTCGGTGCGCCGCCGCTTCAGGATGGTCAGGATGTCCCGGCGGATGGCCGGCTCGTAGCGTCGCTGCGCCAGTTCGGAGAGTTGCCGCTCGACGGCCCAGTGCAGGCCGCCGCAGGTCTCGTCATGCCGGTGATGGGGGTAGTCGTCCTCGAAAGGCTCGCCCCGCGGAGCACTGTCGTCCAACCTCATTTAAAGCTCCTCATGCCTTCAACGGAGAGCGATAACATCTCGCCAACGGAGTATTCGAACAGTCGTGAGCTGCGGAAGATGATCCGTTGACTGAAACAGATACGCGGGCGGAGCTCGTGATACATGCCCGGCGTATCCATGCGGATGTGCTGGCCGATCCGCAGCGCTTCGCGCCCGAAGCCGCGGATCTGATCGTACGTGCCCGCCGGGCTCGTTCCCCGGAAGCGCTGGTCATCGCGCTGCGGGCGTACGCCTGGACGCAGCGCTGGCGGCTGGCCGAGGCGGAGGCCAAGCAGCTGCTCGACGAGGCGTGCCGGATCGCCCGGCACAACGGCCTGCACGAGGCGCTGGCCGACGTCCTCATGCTGCGCGCCGCAGTGAACCAGGAGCTGGGGCGGCTGGCCGCGGCCGGGCGCGATCTGGACGCCGCGGCCGACTTCGCCGCCGCGGACCGGCGTACCGAGCTGGCGTTCCAGCGGGCCGTGCTGGCGCAGAACATCGGCCGGCTCGGTGACGCGGCCGCCATCTACCACGCCCTGCTGGCCAGCCCGGACAGCTCGCTGCGCACCCAGGTGCGGGCCGGCAACAACCTGGGGCTCATCGAGGCGCAGCACGGCCGGTACGCGGAGGCCGGCCGCCGGCTTGAATGGGCCGCCCGGCAGGCCGGCGCCGAGGGGCCCGCCATGGTGGCGCAGGTGGTGCAGAGCCTCGCCTGGGTCACCGTCCAGTCCGGACGGCTGGCCGAGGGGATGCGCCGGTTCACCGAGGCGGCACAGGCGTACGAGTCCGCGCAGCTGCCGCTCGGCGAGTACTACGTGGAGTACGCCGACGCCCTGATCGACCTGCGCCTGATCCCCGAGGCCACCGACGCCGCCCGCGCCGCCGAGGAGGAGTTC
>DATEJJ010000623.1:0-6889 GCA_035278125.1 Rugosimonospora sp. | reverse complement strand
CACCCGCGGCCGGAGCATCCGCGGCGCCCAGCGCGCCCGCACCGGCCACCAGCGCACCCGCCAAGGCGTGTCCCAAGTGGTCGTGGTGGTGCCACAGCGGTCACCGGTAACACCGTCGAACCAACAAACGTCGCACCGCGTCGGAATACCCAGGGGCGGCTGGCGGTCGGGCAGGAAGGGCCCAGCCACCAGCCGTCCCTGCCGGCTGCCTACGGGTTGCGACCCACCACGAAGTACGCGCTGATCGTCTCCGTCAACTGACCCTCCGGCGCGTACCCGGCCAGTGTGTCCCGCAGGTCACGCGCGAAGCCGTCCCACGCGCCACCCCAGAAGCGCCGCGACGAGTACGACGTCGAGCACAGGTAGCCCAGGTACTGGTCGATCTCCCACACGTACGGCACCGGGAACTGGTACTCAGCGACGCCGGTGAACCCCGCGTCCGCCAGTACCGCCCGCGTCGTCGCCACCGGCTGGTCGGGCCCGGCGCTGGACGTCACTTCGGCGCGGGACCGGTGCGCCCTGGGCAGCCAGCGCTCGTACACCTCGGCCACCGCGGCGAGCCAGGGTTCGGTGCGCAGGAACGGGACCGACGAGTCGGCACCCAGATCGATGAAGTGTCCGCCACGACGCAGCCACCGCCGGCACTGCCGGGCGATCAGCGGCCGGTTCAACCGGTGGAAGGCGCGCCCGACGGTGACCAGTCCACAGTGGTCTTCCGGGAGCGGTGCGTCCTCCGCCCGGCCGACCAGCCAGTGGATGCGGGCGATGCCGCGCTCGGCGGCGCGCCGCTGTCCCACCGCGACCATCTCGGGCTCCAGGTCGATCGCCCAGATCTCGCTGATCCGGTCGGCCAGCGCCAGACACACGTCACCCGTGCCGCACGCCAGATCGAGGAGCGTGTCGCCCTGGTCGAGACCCACCGTCTGCGCGATCGCGTCGAGCAGGGCCGGCGGGTACCGCGGGCGGAAGCGCGCGTAGTACTCGGCCGTACCCCGGAACAGCTCTGGCGAATAGACCGGTACCAGCGGGTGTGGATGCACCCGCCCACTGTACGGAAGCGGCGGCCACCACGGATCGCGTGGTGGCCGTCGCTCGGCGCGAGGGGTTCAGTCAGTGGATCGCGGTCGTCACGTCGGTCCACGTGGCGTCGTTGTGGACATTCCCGAGCGTGATGCCGTTGAGGATCTTCTTCATCTCCGTGTTCGACAGCCGGCCGCCGCTGGAGACCTGGATGTTCACCGTGCCGCCGTCGGCCCACCGGTTGCAGAAGCCGGTCAGGCAGCTGACCCCGGCGGACGCCTTCTGGTTGGAGTTCGCGGACGGCACCACGAAGATGTAGAAGCTGCCGGGTGGATCGGTGCCGTCCTCGCCGCCGAACGGCGCCGTCAGCCCGGTCGTGGGCTGCGCCGGCCGGCTGAACAGCAGACCCGCGTAGTCCCCGTCGCGGGCCCCCGCGATCCCGTTCAGACCGCTCATCGCGTGTACCCCGACCTCGTCCAGGTGGTACCCGGACGGCACATAGCTCATCGTGATCGGAATCTTCGCCACGGCGGGTGTGGCGGCCGGCAGCCCGGCGGCCAGCGCGCGCAGGTCCGCCGCGGACGGATTGTCGGCCTGGCTGGAGTGGATGGTGAACACCGCCCACGCGTTCGCGCCGTACTCCACCGCGAGGACCCGGTTGCCCGCCCAGATGTTGGACGGGTTGTCGGCCTCCAGCGCGGGCCTGCCGGCCACGGTCACGTGCTGCGCGTTCGCGAGCTTCGAGGGGTCGTACGCACCCGGCCGGTAGACGGTCAGGTAGGCGTAAAGCGTGCCCCCCGCCCGGGTGGGGCCGGTCGGGGCCGTGTTGGTCGCCTTGTCATTCGTGGTCAGGTCGTCCGAGTACACCGACGCGATCTGGTACGCGGTGGACACGTCGATCGGCGCCGCCACCCGCAACTTCCCGACCCGGTACCCGCTGAAGGTGAACGAGTACGCCGGCCCCGCCGGTACCGGAAAGTTGGCTGTCGCATTGGTTGTTCCGGTGCCGGTGCCGGAGCCCCCCTGGGCGATGGTGCCCTGGCCGGCCTGGTTGAGCGCGGTGGGCCGGGACGACGCTCCACTGTGGAGCGACGGCACCGTGACGGCGGCCGCGACACCGAGCGCCACCACCGCGGCCGCGCCGCAGGTCACCCAGCGCCGCTGGCGGCGCCGCTGGACCCGCTGCCCCGAGGAGACGATGTCGTCAAGGGTGTAGCGCAGCGGCGGCGGCTCTGACGTCGCCAGATCCACCACGTCCTGCATTTTCATTGGCCCACTCTCCGAATTCTGGTGCTTCATCAAAGACCACATTCCCGGCGGCGAGAGCCGCCTTGAGGTTCGCCAGACCCCTGCTCGTCTGGCTCCTGACCGTCGCGGCGCGCACACCGAGGACATCCGCGGCCTCCTCGGCGGTCATGCCGAGGTAGTACCGCAGCACCAGCACCGCGCGCTGCCGGACCGGTACGGCCTGCAACGCCGTCCGGACCCGCATGCGGTCGTCGCTGGCACTGCTGGGATCGGCCTGCGCGACGTCGGGCATCGCGTCGCCGGCCGACCGTTCCCGGCGCCACCACGGCCGGCGGGTCTCGTCGATCGCCGCCCGGAACACCATGGTGTGCGCGTACAGGTCCGGCCGCTCCAGGCGGCCCCACCGCGGATACAGTTTGGCCAGGGCGTTGGCCACCGCGTCCTCAGCGGCGTGCCAGTCCCCGCATGTCACGTACGCCAGGTTTCGCAGCGCGCCCATGCGCAACGCCACGAACTCCCGGAATCCATCCTCGTCAGATGACTTCAACCGGCTGCTCCCTCCGACGCAGATAGAACGGTCAACGCCCGCGCGACCGATGCACGCCCGATCGAGGAATCAGGAGTCGGCACCGAGAAGGTGGTCCGTCAGCTCCCGCAGCCGGGCCCGGAACGCCAGGTCGTACGCCTGGTCCAGGGCCCGAGCCTCGCGCTCGCCGTCGAAGTAGCACCCGGTCACCCCGTCCAGTGCCGGGTCGGTCACGAGGCGCAGCGTCGCGCGCAGCCCCTGCTCCAGCGAATCGATGGTGCCGAACGCCGACTCGCGCACCATCGTGGTCGGCATCAGCGACGCCGGGTGCAGACAGGTGGCTGTCACGCCGGTACCCGCCAGCTCCGCGGCGAGGTCGAAGGTGTCCGCGATCAGCGCGAGCTTGGACCGCCGGTACGCCTCGATGCCCGAGTACCCGCGCGCCATCATCGGGTCGTCCAGGTCCACCGGCCGCTGCCCGACGGACGCGACGTTCACGATGCGTGCCGGGGCCGACCGGCGCAGCAACGGCAGCAGCAGCCGGGTCAGCAGGTACGGCGCGAGATAGTTCACCGCGAACCGCAGCTCGTACCCGTCCCGGGACAGCTCCCGTCCGGCGCCGGGCGGTCCGAACCCGACGCCCGCGTTGTTGACGAGCACGTCGAGTCTCGATACCCGCTCAGTCACCTCGGCCGCGAGCCGGCGCACCTCGTCCAGCGCGGACAGGTCGGCGCGGATCGCGGTCGCGCCGGTACTCGCGGCAACCTCGGCCAGCCGGCCCGGGTCGCGCCCGTGCACGAGGAGCCGGTGGCCGCCGCGCGCCAGTTCGACGGCCAGCGCCCGCCCCAACCCGTCGGACGCGCCGGTAACCAGGATGTGCGCCACCCATCCAGTATCGGTGCGCCGGCCACAGGCGCCCCGGGCGCAGGGACGCTCGTCCGGCGATGACGTGTGACACCCGACACCCCGACGCGTGCGCGCTCAGGCCCTGCCGCCCACGGCCGATCAGCCCGAGGACGGTGGTAGGCGATCGGAGGAAGAATCCGCATGGGTACCGAGGCTGGGCAGCCGCACGAGCCGTACCGCGCACGGCACGCGGCGCTCGTACCGTCCGCGCCTGCGCCATCCGGCGGTACGCCGCCGGGTCCGTACGGCCAGTTCCAGCCTGTCGCCGCGCCGTCACCCACGCCGGTCGGGGAGGAGCCGACCGTCTGGCCGGTGGTGGTCATCACGCTGCTGCTCGGCGTCCTCGGCGTCATCTTCGTGTTCGTCCGGGCACGCCGGGCACGACGCATGGGTTACCCGACGAGCCGGTACTGGCTCGCCTTCTGCCTGTCGGCGGTCGTTTCGCTCGTGGTCTGGTACCACGTCTGAGGACGTACCATCGCGGGTGTGCCGCTCGCGATCTTCGATCTGGACAACACCCTCGTCGACCGCGCGGCGTCCTTCCAGCGCTGGGCCCAGGCATTCGTCGCCCGCACCGGCCTCGACTCCGGTGAGATGGAGTGGCTGACCGCGCGCGACGGTGACGGGTTCACCCCGCGCGACGAGTTCATCGCCGCGCTGCGCGAGCGGTACGGGCTGCGCGAACCGGTCGACGTCCTCGTGCACGACTTCCGGGAGCAGATCGTCTCCCTGATCGAGCCCGACCCGCGGGTACCCGAGGCGCTGGAGGTACTGCGCGCGGCGGGCTGGCGGGTGGCCATCGCGACCAACGGGACCACCGCGCAGCAGTGGGCGAAGATCCGGCGTACCGGCCTGGACCGCCACGCCGACGCCATCGCCGTGTCCGGGGAGGTGGGCGTCGCCAAGCCGGACCGGCGGATGTTCGAGGTTGCCGCCCGCCGGTGCGGCACGCGGCTGGGCGACGGTGGCTGGATGGTCGGCGACTGCGCCACCCGCGACATCGCCGGCGGCCAGCGCGCGGGCCTGCGTACCGTCTGGATGCGTCGGGGCCGCACCTGGGACCTGTCCGCGCGGGCACCGGACGCGACGGCCGACGACGTGACCGGTGCCGTGTCAAGGATCCTGACAGGTACCCCCTGAGCGGGTGATGGCGCGCGGCGCGCGCGGCCGTCTTAGTACTACCAGATGTAGGTTATGTCACGACATCGCCCACGAACAAGGAAGATAGCGTGACAGCGACCGACACCGAGATATCCCGTACCACCCCGGCGACGAGTACCACCGGGAAGCCTCGCGGCAGCACACTGTTCGCCGCCCTGGTGGGGCTCACCGGACTGGCGATCGTGCTGCAGGGACTGTGGGCGGGGATCTTCCTCGAACACGACGGCGCCCGAGACAGTGCGGGCCGGTGGATCGACGTGCACGCGCGGGGCGGGGATGTAGCCATCATGCTCGCCCTGGCGGCCACGGTGGTCGCCTTCGTGACGATGCGTGCCCGCCGTGACCTCTGGGTCGGCGGGGCCGGGCTGGTGGTGGCGCTGGTGCTGGAGGCGTACCTCGGCGGCCTGATCCGTGACGACAGCAGGGACACGCTCACGGCGGTGCATGTGCCACTCGCCATGGTCATCCTGTGTCTGGTCGGCTGGCTGTCGGCCAGGGCCGCGCGCGGCACCCGGACACCCTCGCGGTGACGGTCTTCTAAGAATGGGCTGAGACGGGTTGGCGATCGTGGCGGGCGGTCCCGGCCGATCTGCCGCGCCGGGCGGTCGCGGACAAGGGAGTCTCGCCGGATGTATTCCGTGTTCGGGTTGCCGGTGCACCCGCTGGTGGTACACGGCACCGTGGTGTCGGTACCGGTGGCCGCCGTGCTGGTCATCACCGCCGGGTTGTGGCCGCGGGTCAGGTACCGGCTGGTGTGGCCCGCCTTCGCCGCGTCCGTACTGGCGACCGGTCTGGTGGCCGCGGCGGCGCTGACCGGTGGCCCGCTGGCCCGGCGGGTACCGCCCAGCGCCCTGATCGCGCACCACGCGCAGCTGGCGAAGCTGCTGGCGGTATGGGTGGTGGCGATGACCGGGGCGAGTTTCGCGCTGGCGTACGCCGCCTGGGGCCGGGCGGGTGGCGGCGTGCCGGGATGGCTGCGGGTGCCGCGCCAGGCGGTCCTGCCGGACTGGGCGGCCCGGGCCGTGGCCACCCGATTGGTGCTACCGGTCCTGATCGGGCTCAGCCTGCTGACCGGTGCCGGCACGCTGGTCCAGGTGGTGCTGGTGGGACACAGCGGCGCGCAGGCGACGTGGTCCACCGGGTCACCGGTACGGCCGTCGAGCGCGAGCGGGCACCGGTGAGGCTGGCACTATCGGGCTATGAGCGATAGCGGCGAGGATCGGGCGAGCCTGCTGCTCGTCGAGGACGACGGGGAGTTGCGGGAACTGCTCGCGCGGCTGCTCGGCGAGGAGGGTCACCGGGTCGACACCGCGGCGGACGGCCAGGTCGGGCTGCACCGGGCGCTGACCCGGCGGTACGGTGCGATGATCATCGACCGGGGCCTGCCGGGCATCGACGGCCTGGACCTGATCCGGCGGCTGCGGCGGCGGGGTGTCGGGACGCCGGCGCTGGTGTTGACGGCGTACGGCGCGGTGGCCGACCGGGTCAGCGGGCTGGACGCCGGTGCCGAGGACTATCTGGTCAAGCCGTTCGAGGTGGACGAGTTGCTGGCGCGGGTACGGGCGTTGCTGCGCCGGCACATCCAGGTGGCGGAGCGGATACCGCTGGGCGGCGGGCACCTGGACCTCGCGGTACGCGCGGTGTGCCGGGCCGACGGGAGCGAGGTGGACCTGTCGGACCGGGAGATGGTGCTGCTGGAGTTGCTGGCCCGGCGCCCGGGTCGGGTGTTCACCCGGGACGAGATCAGGGAACGGGTGTTCCGCGGTGCGGAGTCGGAGTCCATTGTGGACACCTACGTGCACTACCTGCGCCGCAAGCTCGGCAACGACGTGGTGCGTACCGTGCGCGGGATCGGGTACCGGGCCGGCGCGCTGTGACGGTGCCGGCGCCGGTCAACGAGCAGGCACTCATCGGCCGGGCCTGGCGGGCGGTGGCGGTACAGACGGCTCTGGTCTTCGCGGTCGCCATGGTCGGTCTGGACGCGCTGGCGATCGGGGTGGTGCTCTACACCGGGCATGCGGACGCGCG
>DATEJJ010000622.1:0-10260 GCA_035278125.1 Rugosimonospora sp. | reverse complement strand
GATCCGGGCCGCGGGCACCCCCAACGCGCCCCCGACCACGGGCTGCCGTCCAGCTTCCAGTGGCGCTCCAGCGACATCCTGATCAGCCCCAAACCCGACGCCAGCCACCCCATCGTGTCCGTGAAGGATCCGACGGTGGTGCGCTACAAGGGCAAGTGGCTGGTGTACGCGACCACCGCCAACACGTCCGGGAACTGGAGCCTGCAGTACCTGAGCTTCCGCGACTGGTCGCAGGCGGCCGCGGCGACGCCGTACTTCCTGGACGCCAACCCCAACATCGGCACCGGGTACCGCGCGGCGCCGCAGCTGTTCTACTTCGCGCCCAAGCACACCTGGTACCTCGTGTACCAGACCGGGCTGCCGTCCTTCTCCACCACCACCGACCCGACCAGGCCGCAGACGTGGAGCGCGCCGCGTAACTTCCTGGACAGCATGCCGGACATCATCAAGCAGAACATCGGCAGCGGGTTCTGGGTCGACATGTGGGTGATCTGCGACCGGGTCAACTGCTACCTGTTCTCCTCCGACGACAACGGGCACCTGTACCGGTCGCAGACGACCGTCGCCGACTTTCCCAACGGGTTCGGCAACACGGTCATCGCGCTGTCCGACCCGAACCGGTTCGCGCTGTTCGAGGCGAGCAACGTCTACAAGGTCGAGGGTACGGACAGCTATCTGCTGCTCGTGGAGGCGTTCGGGGCGCACGGCCGGTACTTCCGGTCCTGGACCTCGACCAGGCTGGACGGCACCTGGACCCCGCTGGCGGACAGCGACGCGAACCCGTTCGCCGGGTACGGCAACGTCACCTTCAGCGGTACCCCGTGGACCACCTCGATCAGCCACGGGGAGATGATCCGGGACGGGTACGACCAGACGCTGACCATCAACCCGTGCCACCTGCAGTACCTGTACCAGGGCGTGGATCCGGCGGCGACCGGCAGCTACTCGCAGCTGCCGTGGCGGCTGGGCCTGCTCACCGAGACCGGCCTCACCCGGACCGGCTGACTCCGCCCCGCCGCGGCCCCGGGCGTTTGCCGGGGTCGCGGCGGGGAATCCCGGTGCCATGCCGGGGTTGCGTATCGCGATGCTGGTGCCGCCCTGGTACGAGCTGCCCCCACGCGGGTACGGCGGGATCGAGCTGGTCGTCACCGAGCTGATCGGCGCCCTGATGCGCCGCGGCCACGAGGTCACCCTGTTCGGGGCCGGTACCCGCACCGGTACCGGCGCCGCCTTCGTCACCACCCGCCCCGACCCGCAGCACACCCGGATCGGGCAGAGCCTGCCCGAGCTGGTACACGTGGCCCAGGCGGACCGGCTGATCGACGACGGTGGGTTCGACGTGGTACACGACCACACCAGCGTGGGCCTGGTCACCGCCGCCAGCCGGAGCACCCCCACGGTCAGTACCGTGCACGGCTGCCCGACCGGGGAACTCGGCGACTTCCTGCGCGCATCGAGCCCGGCCGCCGGGCTGGTCGCCATCTCGCACGCGCAGCGGCGCCTGGGGGACGGGCTGGACTGGGCCGCGACCGTCCACCATGGACTGACCGTGGCCGGCCCGGCGCGGCCGGAGGTGGGTGCCGGCCCGGTGCTGTGGCTGGCCCGGTTCACCCCGGAGAAGGGACCCGACCTGGCGATCGCGGCGTGCCGGGCGGCGGCACTGCCGCTGGTACTCGCGGGCAAGTGCGGCGAGCCGGAGGAGCAGCGGTACCTGGACGAGGTGATCCGGCCGCTGCTGCACCCGGGGGTACAGCTGGTCACCAACCCGCCCGCGGTGCACTACCGGGAGCTGCTGTCCCGGGCCCGCTGCCTGCTGCTGCCGGTGCGCTGGGAGGAGCCGTTCGGCCTGGTGATGCTGGAGGCGATGGCCGCCGGTACGCCGGTGGTGGCGCTGCGCCGGGGCGCGGTCGGCGAACTCGTCCGTGACGGGGAGACGGGCGTGGTGTGCGACGACCCCGACCACCTGGCGGACGCGCTGCACGCGGCGGCCGGGCTGGACCCGGCGGCGTGTACGGAGCACGTGCGTACCCGGTTCTCACCCGACCTGATGGCCCAGGGGTACGAGCGGGTCTACCGCGACCGGGCCGCCTGCCCTCGCTGAGCCGTGCGCCCGGTCCTCCTGGTCATCGACGACCAGCGGCTGGACAACGTCCCGTCCCGTCCTGATCCGGCCGCCCGGCCCGCCACCCCGTTGTGGCGGGCCGGGAGTCTCCTATGTGGACGGGTGTCTCCTATGTGGACGGGTAGTAGAACACTCCGCTGGTACGCGCGCTGGCGCTCGCGCCCATGCCGATGATGGCGCCGCCGCCGGCCGGCAGCGCGCGGATGTGCGAACCCGCGTACCCGTCCGGGGTGAGGAACGCGTCCCAGGTGGCGAGCCACTCCTCGACGGTACCGGTGTCCGGGTCCACCACCGGTTCGCGGCGCGGCTCCACCCGCTGCTGTACCACGTACCGGTCGCCGGAACAGTCCACAAGGGACTGCCGCCAGTCGCGGTCGGACTGCTCCCAGCCGACCACGATACCGGCGCCGCCGAAGTCACCGCGTGGCTTGAGGATCAGCTGCTCCCGGTTGTCCCGGCAGTACTCGATCAGGTCAACGGTGTCGGTACCCACCTGGGCCGGGCCGGCCACCAGGGAACGGGTCCACGGCAGCACCCGGTCGATCAGTGCCGCCTCGGCCGGGCTGAACGCCGCCCGGAACTGCTGGTCGGACAGGAGCGCCAGGGTACCCTTGTTGGCGTACAGGCCACTCTCCATTGTGGTCAGCAGGCCCACCTTGCCGTCCTCGTGCGCCCGGAAGACGGCCTCCGCCAGCTGCTCGCCCCGCGGGTCCTCGACGAGCTGGTCGGCGGAGAAGTAGCGCAGCACCACGTCGATGCGCTGGCCGTCCAGGTGCAGGTACCCGTCCTTCACCGCCACCTGGCCCACCTCGCCGATGACCAGGTCGATGTCCAGCCCGCGCATCATCTCCTGGAACGAGTGCACCAGGTGCAGGTACGGCCCGAGGCCGCCGTCCGCCTCCAGCAGCGCCACCACCGGCCGGTCGCTGGCGGTGTACGGCGCGGCGGTCTCCCGTAGCAGCTTGGCCACCTGCCGGCCAGTGTGCACGTACCCGAGGTGGTGCTCGTCGGCGAACTCGCGGAACGCCGGTACGTCCAGCACCGCGCGGGAGATCTCGGCCCGGTCGGCGCCGCCCAGCTCGCTGCCCACGTTGAACTCCAGCAGCTTGAACGAGGTGCCGTCGTGGTACAGGTCGGCCCGGCCGTACAGGGTGGGCCGGCCGCCGCCGAACCGGCGCAGCAGCGCCGCCCGGCGCGGCTCGATGCCCAGCGCCGCGCAGTACCGGTCGAGGTCGCCGTCGAACAGCCGGCCGGGCAGCGACACCAGGATGTCGAACAGGGTCACCAGGTCGTCCGCGATGCCGCGGATCTGCGCCTCCTCGATGAAGAACGGCCGGCCCAGCAGCCGCTTGCCGCAGGAGGCGAAGAACAGCGGCGGGTACGCCGCGTCGTGCACCACGGACCGCAGCCGTTCATCGGCGTGGCAGCGGTGGACGTACTCGGCGGTGATGCGATCGCTCATGGGTTCTCCCCGAAGATCGGGCCGCGGTACAGCTTGTGCTGGGCGGCCTGGGCGAGCGGCCGGACCACCAGCCGGTCCACGTTCACGTGTGCCGGCAGCCCCACCGCCCAGGACACGCACTCCGCGACGTCCTCGGCGACCAGCGGCCGGTCCACGCCGGCGTAGACCCCGGCCGCCCGCTGCGCGTCGCCGCGGAACCGGTTGACCGCGAACTCGTCGGTACGCACCATGCCCGGCGCCACCTCGACCACCCGTACCGGCTGCCCGGCCAGCTCCAGCCGCAGCGTCGCCACGAGCGCGTGCTCCGCGTGCTTGGCCGCGCTGTACGAGCCGCCGCCCTCGTAGTTGACGAACGCGGCGGTGGAGGTGACCGTGACCACGGTACCGGCGCCGCTGTCGCGCAGCAGGCCGAGCAGCGCCTGGGTCACCGACAGCGTGCCCAGCACGTTCACCGAGAAGCTGAGCTGCCAGTCAGCCGGGTCGCCGGCCGCCACCGAGTCGCCGCCGTACGCGCCGCCCGCGTTGTTCACCAGCACGTCGCAGCGGTCCAGGGTACCGGCGAAGGCGCGTACCGCCGCCGGGTCGGTGATGTCCAGCGGTACCGCGCGCCCGCCGGTCTCGGCCGCCAGCGCGCCGAGCCGGTCCGCCCGGCGCGCGGCCACCACCACGTGGTACCCGTCCTTGGCCAGCCGGCGCGCGCAGGCGGCGCCGATGCCGCTGCTCGCGCCGGTGACCACAGCCGTGCGTACCATCAGGCGCCCTTGGTGTGGAACTGGATGCGCGCGGCGACCTCGTCGCAGCGCGCCACCGCGTGGTCCGCGTCCCGCCCGGAGGCGATGACGTACCCGGTGGTGCACGCCGCCACGGAGACCAGCGGCGGCACCGTGTCGCCCACGCCCTTCGCGATGACCACGCCCACCTCGGCGTCGGTCAGCTCGTTGAGGTGCGGCACGATGTTCGGTATCACGGTGCCGGGCGCCAGCCGGATCACCTTGGCGTCCAGCTGCTCCACGCCGCTGATGTCCGTGATCAGCCCGGGCTCCGGCGTGAAGAACCGGACCGCCGCGCCGCCGACCGGGTCGGGTGGCGTGGCCGGGAGCCGCTCGATGCCCAGCGGTACGGTCAGGAACATCCGGGACAGCGCCGGCCCGAACGCGCGGCGTACCAGCTCCGGCGCGCCGCTGCCGGCCAGCCGGTTGTGCGACTCCAGCACCCGGGGACCGTTCGGGGTGAGCACGAACTCGCTGTGCGCCGGGCCGTCGGTCAGCCCGACCGCGTCCAGCAGCTGCCCGGTCAGCTCGCGCAGCTGCGGCCGTACCGGCGCCGCGTACCGGCTGGGCGTGCTCACCTCCCACTCCACGAACAGGTCGTTCATCCGGTACTCGGACATGCCGATGGGCAGGTGCCGCCCCTCGAACGAGAACGAGTCGACGCTGACCACCGGACCGTCCAGGTACTCCTCGGCGAGCGCCGCGCTGTGCCCGGCCTCCGCCAGCAGCTTCCACGCGGCGCGCACGTCGTCCGCGCTCTCCGCCACGTGGATCTGGATGCTGGCCACGCCGTCCACCGGCTTGATGACCACGCGGTCCCCGATGGACTCGAAGAACTCCAGCGCGTCGGCCTCGCTCCGGACCACCCGGTACTGCACGGGGCTGAGTCCCCGCTGCGCGAGCAGCCGGCGGGTCAGCGCCTTGTCCTTGAGCGCGCGGGCGGTGGCCGCCCGGGTGCCGGGCAGGCCCAGCGCCTCGACCACCTCGCCGGTGGCGATCGCGCCGTCCTCGCTGGTGGACAGCACCCGGTCGAACGGGCGCCGCTCGTGCAGCGGCTTCAGCACGGCGAGCAGCGCGGCCGCGTCGGTGATCGGCGCGTGGATGATCTGCTCGCAGTACCGGTGGAACTCCTCCTCGTACTTGCCCTCCTCGTGGACGAGCACGACCTCGATGCCGTGCTCCTTGGCGACCTGCACGGCGTGCGGCTGCCCGCCGATGACCGCTACCCGATACATCCTTGCCTCCGATCCAGATGGGGCCACGCCGGTCAACTGGCGTAGCAGCGGCGGAACCAGCGCGCCTGAGCGGCCGGTGCGGGGCTGAACGCGCGGCGCCGGTGCAGCACGCGGTAGTTGTCGAAGATGAAGAACTGGCCGGGGCGCAGCACCGGCTGCAGCCGCGGCGCGTCGCGCAGCGTGTCCACCCACGCGTCCAGCGCCGCCTTCGCGGTGCCGGAGCGGCCGTGCGTGGTACCCCGGTCGAACCGGGCCCGCGGGCCGTCCACGCCGTACTCCAGCACGCCCGCGCACAGGGTGCGGCGCGTGCCGTCCGGGCCGACCTCGTTGGAGTCGGGCGCCGCGACCTGGAAGTCGGTTGCCGCGAGCTGGTCGCGCAGCGGCTCGTCGAGCCGGGCCAGCGCGCTCTCCAGACCCATCAGCTCGGTCGGTACCTGTTCGCTGTTGCGCACGGCGTAGAACGTCAGGTACCGCGGCACGTACTGGCGCGGGTCGGTGCCCCGGCCGCCGAAGGGCAGGTGCGGGTTGTCGGTGTGCCAGAAGAACTCCGCGTCCGCGCCCCAGGAACTGGTGGTACCGCTGGCCGCCGGGTTGGGTACCACGTTGCGGATGAGCTTGCCGCCGTTCTCGTAGCTCACCGCGAACGGCGTCAGCTCCAGCAGCCCGATCAGTCCGAAGTGGACGGCGTTGGTGGCGGCCAGCGCCCGCTCGTCGCCGAAGCCGGTCACCGGCGTGGGCGGGAACTCCTGCTGCGGCAGGTTCTCGATGAGCAGCGCGTGGTCGCCGGTGTCCGGGAACACCCGCAGCGCCTGCAGCACCTCGCCGGGCAGCAGCCGCTGCAGTGCGTGCGCCCCGATCCGGGTCAGGATCGCGGTATCGGCGTCCGGGTCCAGGTTCGCCTCCGCGACCCGGTCCTCGATCTCCTTGCCCAAGAGGTCCCGCGTACCGTCGTCGAGCCGGTGCCGGACGAGCCGGACAGGACTCCTCACTGCCTTCCTCCGTTCGATGATGGGCTGGTCTCCAGCCGTACCGTCCGCACCAGGTGGTCGAACACGGCGTCCAGGTGGGCCGCGGAGTCGGTGGCGAAGATGACGTGGCCGTGCCCCTGGAAGGTGCGCGGCGGCACGTCGAGGTGGTCGCCGACGGCACGGTAGATCTCGATCTCGTCCACCGCCGGGTTGGTCCGGGCCTCGGCCACCCCGCCGATGGCGACCAGGGTGCCGGCGGCGTCCGGGAAGATGTTGCGGAAGCCGACCCAGCGCGGCGTCGCGCGCGGCACGATGCTGGGGGTACGCCCGGCGGCCAGGTCCAGCATCGCCTCGACCATGTCCACCCCGGTGCTCAGCTGCACCGAGCGGTAGATGGGCCCGCCGCCCAGCCGGGCCGCCGCCTCCAGCAGCACCGGCTCGACGCCGTCGCGCAGCCGGAACTCCACGTGCGTGGCGCCGGTGGTGATGCCCATCGCCTCGTGTACCGCGCGGGCCGCGGCGTACAGCCGCGCGGCGGTGTCCGCGGGCAGCCGGGTGGGGGTGCAGGCATACACCTCCTCGAAGGTGGGGCCGGTGGGCAGCGGCTTGTCGTGGATGGCGATGGCGTGGGTGACCCCGTCCACCACGAGCGACTCGACGCTGATCTCCGGCCCGCCGACGAACTGCTCGATGAGCACGGCCTCGCCGTACCGGTTGAGCGCCTCGTCGTGCAGCGGGTCGTAGCTGAACCCGTCCCAGCAGCCGCGCTGGATCGGCGCGAAGAACTCCGCGAGCTGCGCGTCGTCGTCCACGCTGCGCACGTACATGCTGCCGGTGCCGATGACCGGCTTGAGTACCAGCGGGTACCCGAGCCGCCCGGCCAGCTCCCGCGCCTCGTCCAGGGTGCGGGCCAGACCGTACCCGGGCTGCGCCACGCCGGGCGCGCCGGCCAGCGCCTCGCGCATCGCGTACTTGTCCCGGGCGATGTGCGCGGTGCGCTCGGCGGTACCGGGCAGGCCGAGGTCGGCGGCGAGCCGGGCCACCGCGGGTACGCACGCCTCGGCGAAGGTGACCACCGCGGTGATCGGCTCCGCCTCGGCGGCGGCCAGCTCCTTCGCCGCCGCCACGGTGTCCTCGATGCTGGTGGTGTCGGCCACCGCCACCCGGTCGACGTACTCCGCCTCCCAGGTCGGGTCCTTCATGATGAGCAGGACCCGCTCGCCGTGTTCGCGGGCGTACCGCCGGGTGCGGTCCAGGTGCCGGCGGCGGCTGAGGTTCTTCTTGTGCAGGATCAGGATGCTCACGGTCTGCTCTCCCCCGTTCCGGAGCTGGATGTGTCGTTGATCAACAGGAGTTTCCCGGTGGAGCGGCGCTCCGCCAGGTCGGCGTGCGCGCGGGCTGCCTCCGCCAACGGGTACCGGCCGCCCACGTGTACCCGCAGCCGGCCGGCGGCCAGCCAGCCGAGCACGTCACCGGCCCGGCGCAGCAGCTCCGCCCGGTCCGCGATGTGGTGCTCCAGGTTGGGTCGGGTGACGAAGACCGAACCGGCCGCGTTGAGCCGCTGCAGGTCCACCGGCGGGACGGCGCCACCGGCCTGCCCGTACAGCGCGAGCACGCCCCGCGGCCGCAGCGCGGCCAGGCTGGCGTCGAAGGTGGGCGCGCCCACGCCGTCGTACACCGCGGCCACGCCCCGGCCGCCGGTCAGCGCGCGTACCGTGGCGGCCACGTCCACGCTGCCGTACCGGATCACCTCGTCCGCGCCCGCCTCCCGGGCCAGCCGCTCCTTGTCCACTGTGGACACGGTGCCAACCACCCGGGCGCCGCGCAGCTTCACCAGTTGGGTGAGCAGCAGCCCCGTGCCACCGGCCGCGGCGTGTACCAGCACCACGTCGCCCGGCCCCACCGGCGCGGTGTCCTGGGTCAGGTAGTGCGCGGTCAGGCCCTGCAGCAGCGCCGCCGCGGCCAGCTCCGGTGCCAGCTCGCGGGGCAGCGGTACCACCCGCTCGGCGGGAACGGCGACCCGCTCCGCGTACCCGCCGGGGACGTTCACCCACGCCACCCGGTCACCCACCCGGATGTCCGGCACGCCGCCACCGACCGCGCTGACCGTGCCGGCGCCCTCCATCCCGGGGACGAACGGCAGCTCGCGCGGGTAGGCGCCGCTGCGCTGGTACACGTCGATGAAGTTGACCCCGGCGGCGGCCACGTCCACGACCACCTGGCCCGGGCCGGGCCGCGGGTCGGGCAGCAGCCCGGGGCGCAGCACCTCCGGGCCGCCGGGCCAGTCGACCACGATCGCGCGCACGGCAATCTCTCCCGTCAGAAGGTGATGTCGGTGAGCCACTCGGGGTGCCCGGCCGACCGGCCGCGCACCAGGTCCGCGTAGGCCGCGGACAGCCGGGCGGCCACCGGCCCGGTGCCGCCGCCGCCGACCACCAGGCCGTCGATCGCGGTCACCGGCAGGATCTCCCACGCGGTACCCATGAAGAAGATCTCGTCGGCCAGGTACAGCTCGCTGCGGTCCACCTCGCGCTCGGCCACCGGAATGTCCAGTTCGGACAGTAGGGTGAGCGCGGTGTCCCGGGTGATGCTCTCCAGCAGCCCGCTGGTCAGCGAGGGGGTGACCACCTGGCCGTCGCGCACCAGCGCGAGGCAGGCGCCCGGGCCCTCGGCCACCTTGTGCCGCTCGTTGAGCAGGACCGGCCAGTCGTGGCCGTTCTCCCGCGCCTCCATCATGGCCAGCCGGCCGTTGTGGTAGTTGGAGAACGCCTTCACCCGGGGCGGCATCACGCCGTCGCTGATCCGCACCCACGAGCTGACCGCCGCGCGGCAGCCCTTGTCCCGGGCCAGGCCGCTGCGGAACGGCCAGGTGTCGACCACCATCTCGCAGCGCGCACCGGCCGGTACCATCTGCTCGCGGATCACGCCGGCCGGGAACGCCCACGGGCGCACGTACGCGTCCTCGCGGTACCCGTTGGCGCGCAGCAGCTCCACCACCGCGTCCCGCAGTCCGTCCTGCGGTACCGGCAGGTGCACCCGGCAGATCCGCGCCGAGCGGTACAGCCGCTGCAGGTGGTCGTCGAGCCGGAAGGCGAGCAGCCGGTCACCGCGGTCCGCGCGGTACGCCTTGATGCCCTCGAAGACCGCGGCCACCGAGGCGTGCCCGACCGAGTTGACGTGTACCGTCGCGTCCCGCCACGGTACCAGTTCCCCGTTCCGCCAGATCCACTGTGGATGGTCGGTGTCCGGGCTCGCCAGCGAGTCCATTCTGGACACCGGTCGCCCGGTCATCATGCCGCCACCGCCGGGTCCAGAGTGGACAGCAGCGCGTCCAGCGGGTGGCCGGCCAGCCCGTCCACGTCGAGCACCAGGTCGGCCAGGACCAGCCCGGTGCGTACCCCCACCGCCGAGGGCACCGCCACGCAGCGCAGCCCGGCCGAGCGGGCCGCGCGTACCCCGGTGGGGGAGTCCTCGAACGCCAGCACCTCGCCGGCGAGTACCCCGGTCGCGGCCAGCGCCGCGGCGTACCCGTACGGCGCAGGCTTGGGCGCGGGTACGTCGTCGCCGGTCACCACCACCGGTATCCGGTCCAGCAGGCCCAGCCGGACCAGGTGCGGCTCCACCCAGGACCGGGCCGAGCTGGACACCACCGCCCGGCGCAGTCCCCGCTCGTCCGCGGCGTCCAGCAGCTCGGCCACGCCCG